>CBDFHT010000001.1:0-12007 GCA_965247655.1 Candidatus Poribacteria bacterium
AACCTTGACGGCCAGATAGTCCACAAGCCTCCACACTCTCCGGGAAGACCTCATGACTACAAGATGTTTCAGCTCAAACACCCTACACTGCCAGAAGGACTACAGACGTTTGTCGACCTGGGATACGAGGGAATGGCAAGGGACTTTCCGGAGTTCAATCCGGTACTTCCATGCAAGCGCAAAGGAGGCAAGAGACTTACTGCAAGGCAAAAGGAGTTCAACAAAAACCAGTCCAGAATCAGGATTACAGTAGAGCACACAATCTCAAAGATAAAGAAGTTCAGGATAATGCAGGATGTCTTCAGGAACAGGCTGCGCCGCTATGATTGCATCAGTGACATCATATGCGGCCTGGTCAATTTCAGGATACGGCAGAAGGATTTTGTTGTGATTCCATGACCTGATGAATCAGTTTGGTTAAATGACGCGTTTTGTTGGTAATTACGCAAGAGGTCTATTTACTGGGATTAGCCTAGAACAGTTTGATTTTTTGTCATCTGAGATAGAAAAAGAGTACAAAAGAACAGAGCAAAGAAGGCTATCCCGCAAAAAGAGGGAGCGAAAGATTGGGGCAGGACGCAGATTCGCTCTTCCAGTCAGGGACAGGCTTATGATGCTTCTAGTTTACTACCGGATGTACATCACGTACGAGCTTGCAGGACACCTCTTTGGTTTGGACCAGAGCAACGTGTACAGGGACATCAGGTATATGGAGCCTGCCGTGCGAGGCTCAATACCAATCCCCCAGAAGATGATATACGCCGAATCCAAAAAGATAGGGACCATACAGGAGCTGAAACGACACTTTCCGGAGTTTCGCGTGATGATTGACTCATCAGAGCAGCAGATACCAAGGCCAAAGAAGAACAAAAAGAAGAGACAAACGCACTACTCAGGCAAGAAGGGGATGCATACTGTCAAGAACCAGTATACAGTTAACCTCAAAGGCCAGATAGTCCACAAGCCTCCGCACTCTCCTGGCAGGCCGCATGACTACAAGATGTTTCAGGCCAAGCATCCTACGATGCTGCCAAAAGTACTGCAGACGTTTGTAGACCTGGGATACGAGGGAATGGTAAGGGACTTTCCGGAGTTCAATCCGGTACTTCCATGCAAGCGCAAAGGAGGCAGAAAACTGACTGCAAGGCAAAAGGAGTTCAACAGGAACCAGTCCAGAATCAGGATTACAGTAGAGCACACAATCTCAAAGATAAAGAAGTTCAGGATAATGCAGGATGTCTTCAGGAACAGGCTGCGCCGTTATGACTGTATCAGCGACATCATATGCGGCCTGGTCAATTTCAGGATACGGCAGAAGGATTTTGTTGTGATTCCATGACCTGATGAATCAGTTTGGTTAAATGACGCGTTTTGTTGGTAATTACGCAAGAGGTCTAATGAGATGTTATTTAGGTTGATTGCATACAATGCTTATAGAATCAGAAAATTAGAGTTTGTTATTATGGTATGGTTTCTACAAGGCCGTTCTAAACAAAACTTCACGGCATTCTACTCTGATTGCTCTACTGTTATAGCAGGTATATGATCTAGTGTTTTTTGTAGAATGATACCAAGAGTAGGCTGGTCATTTCTGTAGCCAATGCTTAGATTATATTCGTGTCCTGTAGGGCCTGCATTGTACAAACCCTCAATTTCTAGTGTTTTTGCATAGTGCGAGATTGTTCCCCACACCCCCAACAATGCATCCACGTCACCTGTCTGCATCTTCTTGAACCCATCTTCAAAACTGTCTACTAACATGTAACCTATGTCTGGACGGTTTTCATCAAGCCATGACTCTATTGAAAAGTCCTTTATTATAGCTACTCGGAGATCTGCAAGGTCGTCAGCATCGATGGGTGTATTGCCTAGCGTTACAATGTCTGTGCTTATTGTGCTGTGTGGCCTTGTAAAGTCCATATAGTTGAGTCTCTCTGTCGTGTTGGCGACCATAAATATGACATCGGCTCTTCTGTTCTCCAGTGCGTCTAGAGCATCAGTCCAGTCAGAGATTGGAATCTGGACAAAATCGGCTCCAGCAGCTCTTTCAAACTCGGATCTGTACTCTGCTGTAACCCCCGCAAGCTGGCCTGACTCATCAACATACTCATACGGGAACCATGCTGGATCATACGCTACCCTTATTGTCGGGTTGTCTGTGAGCCAAAACTTCTCTTCATCAGTTAGGTCAAGATTATCTTGCAACAGTAATGCTGTCATAGTGTCCGATACTGACTTATACAGAGTCAGATCGATGCCGTAACTTGATAGTTTCTCGTATGTGCTGACACGAAGACAAACTGGAGTTTGAGAGTCTCTTAGGTACAACTCTCTTGGAGCATTACACTGAATTACAGAAAGCGATACTCCTTCCCTGAGCTGCTGTAGCGGGGGTGTGTGTCTGGCCTGTTCGGTATTAGACGAGTCTGCCATGTGCCCTGTTTTAGAATCATCATCACTATCTGCATGCACTACACCTATAGAGTGGGCTCCCATCATGATTGTAAACGCAAACATGATCACGACATTAAGATTCGTGTTCTGGGTGAACCAATGGTGATTGTGCATACAAATATGAACAATGTAAATATAATAAGTGTGATCCTCATGTCTGCTGTGTTCCAAAATTATGCATTTGTGATTTTCATGTGGTCCTGAAACGAGTTCTTTGCGTTGTACGCCGGGGTCGACCAGATAGTCATAGTATAGTTTGTGGTGTACCAGCAGAAGAGATGGAAAATGCTCCAAGTAATTCCCATGATACCCCTGATGTGAAAGTATGTCCATGTGCCTCTGAAGATGTTTTGTTTCCCAACGCCAACTAATCGTTAACATTCTCTAATTGTTTGAATTCATTTGATTATTCTATTGCATTACAATCATCTTGTTATACAAACAAACTTTCATTTTCAGTTCATGAATCATATTCTCTCTTTTGTGCGATGTTACATGTTCACCAAACATTCGCTTGAATGCAGAAAACACTGATTCAACAATCCATCTGTCCCCATAGCTTACGCTATGCTTCCATAATTCATAATTGAATAATTGAGCCAATACAGATTTTCGTCTAGGATAACAGTCAGTGTTAACTGATGAGTTCTTTCTTGTCTTGATTCCTGCAGTGATATTTTCATGATACAAATATGAAAAATCACTTTTTGTGTCATATGCACCATCAGCAAGGGTTTTAGTTACATTTCCAAACTGTTTTGATTGTTCTACCAGAGACATAAAAGATTTTGAATCATGTGATTTATCATCTGTAATGGTAAGACCCGTAATCTGCTTTGATTTTACATCTACTGCCACATGAATTTTTAGAAAACCTCTTCTCTTCTACCATTTTTGTCTCATCCACTCACCTCTGTCTGCAACCTTGACTCCAGTGGAATCAATTGCAATGATGATGTCTTTTCCCAGTTTTGGGTTGCACTTGATATCGAGTTTGTTGACACGTTTCCAAATGGCAGAATATGTCGGTGTTTTTGATTTTTCTTTCAGGTGTGATTTTATCAGTCCCTCTGTTTGTCTGTAGGGGAGATGCAGATACGCATGGCAATACCCTAGTGCTTCCATGAAACTCTCAGGATAGACGTACTGGTGTCCTTCTTTTCTGCGATTCATCTCTTTGAGTTCTGTACCCCACTGTTCCATGGCATCAAAGGAGAGCATGATTTCTCCTCTTCTTACAAGGGATTGGTTGTATTTTTTCCAATTTCTATTCATGAAATTGTACAAAATGTTCTGATCCAAACCTTGATTGGTAGAATTAGTTGGATAAACTAGTCATGTTAGGAAATACAGCAGACCGCTCCAAAAGGAGCTTGCGTTGCGTGTTATCTGTTACAACATACGAGTTGTTAACTTGATGGAGGTAAGGAAACATGTCAGAGGACAGTTTTAGGACACACCCAGATGCTACAGAAGCCAAGAGTGGAACAAGCCATCATCTATTAGCTCATGCCGTGCCATCCGCGCATGACCAGTTTGTGTGCAGTTGATTCCCTGACACATGCAGACTCTTCCATGTTGGGTTTGAGGACCAACACCAGTCCCTCATTGCACTGGACCATCTCTGCTGGGATGTTCCCTTTGAGTTGCTGATATAGTGGGGAGTCAAAGATGGTTTCCTGCCCCTCTTCTTCTGTTTGTGTTACTGCCGATGGCAGTGTGGATTCTGGCTGCATGTATTCATCAAAGGTCCTTTCTCCGGTACACTCGGTAATGTTTATGGACTCGCTGATGGTGATTGAGTCCCTGCCGTGCAGTGCTACTGCCTTTATTCCGATATAGTCCTCAGTCTTGTCCATATTGGAGACAAATGCCCTGTATCCGGGGATGTCATCACCTGCTATTGATGCCTGATGTACGCCAAGCTGTGTCGTGCGCACAGACACCGAGAGGTAGTCTGAGTCAGGTCCTGCAATTATCTTGATGGTTCCTGCGTTGCAGTCCCATGATACTGACTTTAGGTAGATGTCATCGACCCAGGTTGAGCTGCTGCCGCCTCCACCGCCGCCTCCGCTGCCGCTACCGCTGCCGCTGCTTCCAGGTGGACTGCCAGGAAATGTAAGCAGGGCATCGTCGGTGTCAAGTACTGTAATGGTGACTGTCTTTGTAACAGGGGTGGTTCCGCCATATACGGTAAAGAGGAATGTAAGATCCTCATTCGAGTCAACTTGGGGGGCGATAAATGTCGACGAGGTTCCTGTGCTGCCAGACAGGGTTACTTGGAGTCTGTCGTTTTCGTCCTGACTCCACAAGTATGTCAGGATGTCGCCGTCTGGGTCTGTTGCGCTTCCTTCAAGTGTTACAAAGGCTCCCTCATTTACACTCTGGTACTTTCCTGCATCTACTACCGGTAGATCTGATTGCTGTGCTTGCTTTATGATTGCAAACGGACTAAAAGAGTCAATCGTGACATAGATCAACTCGGTAGATTTGGGGTCTGGGTTATGCAATGCATTCCATTTGCCATTAACAAAATGAAATACAGTCAGATCGCCTAGGTTGATGCCATCCATAGGCGTGCCATCATCATCATATGCCAATGTCATGAGGCATGGACAACTGGGGTTTGTCGGTACAATATCAAAGGCGTCAACTATTTCTGCGGGCGTGTCTTCAGATACGTAAAGTGTGGCGTTTTCTGGTGTGGCGTTATATTTTCCCATTGCCAGTGCAGATGCATTATCTACGCGGGTTGCAGTAAACGTCACTAACGTAGAGTCTACGTTGGTGATAGTTATGGTCACTCCGTCAGGAGGTTCGTTGATGGGGGCCGTGGCGTTTAAATTATTTCTAACTGGCTCTGGGCCAAAGGTCTCAAGGGGGTTTTTCTGTGTAGACACGTCATCTATTGTGCCAGAACTTTGCCTGTATTCCACGTTTATGATATCACCATCATCAAGGGTATAATCCAAGCCAAGCATTATGGTACTTGAAGATACAGATACGGAAGTAGCATTTAGTTTGTTATTTGCGTTGACTGATAAGGTAAAGTCTGAAGGTGCCACATTGTTGTCTGTGACATCCTCAGATAATACGAGGTTGATTGCCGTGGTGTTTAAGGTAATAGCAGACTTTAGGGTGGGGGCAGCATCATCAGTTGTGCCATCAAACGTCTGGTCTTTTGCAACATTTCCAGCATCATCTACAACTGTTCCATCAGTTGCAGTATAGATTACATTTGGGACATCAGCAGTTGTGATTCCAGATACTGTGAGGATCAGTGAGTTGCCTGTGCCGCCAGGATCGGTGTTTGCAGTGACTGTGGCACCCTGCCCAGATAGCGTGAATCCAGAGCCGTCAGTTGTCGTAACATCGATTGTATCATCAAAAGTTATGATGATGTTTATAGCATTGGTAACAGAGGCAGAGATAATGCTTGGAGGGGTTGTGTCCTCTGCTGGTGCTGTCCTGTCCACTGTCACTGAGAGCTGGTCTGCTGCCGTGTTGTTGTTGCCTGCAAGGTCTGTTGCCACATTGGCTGCAACGTCTACTGTGAGATCCTCGCCATCATCTGCGTCGGCTGCGTTAAATATGAATAGCCGGTTGGCCGAGTCTGGAGTAAAGTCGGTTACTGTACCGCTTGAGAGCGTTATCTCAGCTGCTGCAAACTCGCCAGATGTCATGTTCTCGCCAAAGTTTACCGTGAATGGAATTAGCTCAAGGTTGGTGTAGTTTGCTGCGGTGGTGGTAATTACAGGTGTTGGTGCTGTCCTGTCCACTGTCACTGAGAGCTGGTCTGCTGCCGTGTTGTTGTTGCCTGCAAGGTCTGTTGCCACATTGGCTGCAACGTCTACTGTGAGATCCTCGCCATCATCTGCGTCGGCTGCGTTAAATGCGAATAGCCGGTTGGCCGAGTCTGGAGTAAAGTCGGTTACTGTACCGCTTGAGAGCGTTATCTCAGCTGCTGCAAACTCGCCAGATGTCATGTTCTCGCCAAAGTCTACCGTGAACGGAATTGGCTCAAGGCTGGTTGGGCCTGTTGCGGTGGTTGCAATTACAAGTGTTGGTGCAGTAAAGTCTACTGTGACTGCAGGGCCGCCAGTTATTTCGGTGACCTGGGCTCCGTTGTTTCCTGCCAGATCGGCAAAGTCTATTGTAAATGAGGGTGATATTCCATTCAGGCTGCTATGAGTTGTCTTGTTCAGTGTCAGGGCCGCAGTCCAGCTGGTGTCACTTCCGGATACGGTTGCAGCAGCGTTGCCGATTGTGGCCGTGACGTCTGCGATTGATTCTGATGCGGTAAAGGACAGCGTTACGGTGTCGCCATCAGCTGCCAGCGTGCTGTTGGTGTTGCTGGAGGATATTGTGACATTTTGTAGTGTTGGTGATGTGGTGTCTACTGAAAAGACGTATGCAGAGCCGGAGTTGGTGCCCTTATCATCATCGTAAAATGCGCCAATTACGGCAGTATTGTTATAGACTGATACGGAACGGCCAAAGTAGTCATCTACTGCACCATCGCTTGCAGTAAGCTTTACAGTCTCCGTCTGCGTCCAGTTGCCGCTGGTGCTGTTCTTCTCAAAGACGTATGCAGAGCCGGAGTTGGAGCCATTATCATCATCGTAAAATGCGCCAATTACGGCAGTATTGTCATAGACTGATACGGAATAGCCAAACCTGTCATTTTTTGCTGCATCTGATGCCGTAAGTTTTGTCTCAGTCCATACGCCGTTGACTTTTTCATAGACGTATGCAGAGCCGGAGTTGGAGCCATTATCATCATCGTAAAATGCGCCAATTACGGCAGTATTGTCATAGACTGATACGGAATAGCCAAACCTGTCATTTTTTGCTGCATCTGATGCCGTAAGTTTTGTCTCAGTCCATACGCCGTTGACTTTTTCATAGACGTATGCAGAGCCGGAGTTGGAGCCATTATCATCATCGTAAAATGCGCCAATTACGGCAGTATTGTTATAGACTGATACGGAGTGGCCAAACCAGTCATCTGCTGCACCATCGCTTGCAGTAAGCTTTTTCTGCGTCCAGTTGCTGCTGGTGCTGTTCTTCTCAAAGACGTATGCAGAGCCAGAGTCGGGGCCGTTATCATCATCTAAAAATGCGCCAATTACGGCAGTATTGTTATAGACTGATACGGACCAGCCAAAGTTGTCATATGCTGCACCATCGCTTGCAAGAAGCTTTTTCTGCGTCCAGTTGCCGCTGGTGCTGTTCTTCTCAAAGACGTATGCAGAGCCGGACTCGCGGCCATTATCATCATCGTAAAATGCGCCAATTACAGCAGTATTGTTATAGACTGATACGGAGTGGCCAAACCAGTCATCTGCTGCATTGGTTGCAAGAAGCTTAGTCTGCGTCCAGTTGCCGCTGGTGCTGTTCTTCTCAAAGACGTATGCAGAGCCGGAGTTGAAGCCCTTATCATCATCTAAAAATGCGCCAATTACGGCAGTATTGTCATAGACTGATACGGAGTGGCCAAAGTAGTCATAATTTGCACCATCGCTTGCAGTAAGCTTTACAGTCTCATTTCTAACTAAAGGAACTGATGCTTGGCCATAGGCAGTATCTATCACATAACCACCGTTGATCATGCCATGATATAACGCCCCCCCCGCGGCAGCTCCAATTGTTATTATTGTTAAAAGTAAAATTATTGTCATGCATGTATTTTTGCGCTGCTTTTGTGGCACTAATTGCGTTTTTTCACTACCATCCACTGTTAGCATAATATTATTAACGCTGTTCTGACTAATTCGTATATCGCACAGCAGACCTCTTGCGCAATTAACACAATTTGATCAAATTATGCAAATTTATTCACAGCAAGATCCAAAGCTGAGAACATCCTCGTTATTTCATGCTAACATACAAGAAACTAGTGCTGTGTTTCCTAACATGACTAGTTTGTCCAACTAATTCTACCAAACAAGGTTTGGATCAGAACATTTTGTACAATTTCATGAATAGAAACTGGAAAAACTACAACCAATCTCCTGTAAGAAGAGGAGAAATCATGCTCTCCTTTGATGCCATGGAACAGTGGGGTACAGAACTCAAAGAGATGAATCGCAGAAAAGAAGGACACCAGTACGTCTATCCTGAGAGTTTCATGGAAGCACTAGGGTATTGCCATGCGTACCTGCATCTCCCCTACAGAACTTTGTTTCCTAATTATTTCATCTAGCCTCAAAATATAATCGAAAAAGATTTGGATCGCAAAATTTTCATATCAAATTATGCCTCAGAAGATAAAATATGATGACAGGCGATACATTTCACGTGGTAAATTCTATGTGTTACATCTTGATGATGATATAATGTCAGAAGGTGTTGAACAACTAAATGATGGAAAGGTCGGACATCCGTTTGTATATTCAGATGTGTGTTTTATGGTAACTGCATTATTCAGAAACACTGTAGGTACTGGATACAGACAACTGCAGGGAATAATTGAAGACATGTTGGGAAAAGAAAAATCACCAAACTTTTCAGCAATTTGGAAGAGAATCAACAAGACAAGCCTAGAAGATAATAATGGCAAGAGTTGGTTCTCAGATGGAAAGACAAAAACAGAGATTGTATTTTTGGCAGGTGACTCTACAGGACTCAAACCAACTAGTCGTGGTGACTGGATGGGTGAAAAATGGGATCTAAGACGTGGATTCATCAAGATGCACATCATGGTTGATTCAAGGACCAAGAAAATTTATGCAGTGTCAATTACGGATGAGAAATCAGGCGATGCACCAGAATTTGAGAGATTGTTATCTGAAGCATTGCACAACATTGAGAATTCCTCTAATGTCAAAAAATCCGAAGAATTGTTAGTTGGTGCTGATGGTGCATATGACACCAACGATAATTTTAAAGAATGTGAAAAGAAAAATGTCATACCAATAATTCCAGTAAGAAAAAATTTCTCACCAAAGACAAAAGGAAACAAGTTAAGAAAAGAGCAGGGATTGTTGCAGCTTGGCCATTGTGAAATGAATGCTGAAAATATCAAGATGTTTGATGGTTTAACAGAGCAACAAAGAAAAGAGAATCAAAAGCAGTGGAAGAAAGATATTGGTTATGGCAGACGTTGGACAGTAGAGATTGCAATTTCTACATTTAAGAGAATTTTAGGAGAGAATGTTTCTGCAAGAGTTTGGTGTAACGTTGTAAGGGAAATAAAATTCAAGGTGATGATTTACAATTTGATGATTGATGCTGTACTGGAACAGGAGGTGAATCATAGTTAGTTTGGGATTTGTCTTGAGAATGAATGTTTAGAGTGGAATTGGGAAACAAAGTTCCCTACAGACAAACAGAGGGACTGATAAAATCACACCTGAAAGAAAAATCAAAAACACCGACATATTAGACCTCTTGCGTAATTACCAACAAAACGCGTCATTTAACCAAACTGATTCATCAGGTCATGGAATCACAACAAAATCCTTCTGCCGTATCCTGAAATTGATCAGGCCGCATATGATGTCGCTGATACAGTCATAACGGCGCAGCCTGTTCCTGAAGACATCCTGCATTATCCTGAACTTCTTTATCTTACTAATTGTGTGCTCTACTGTAATCCTGATTCTGGACTGGTTCCTGTTGAACTCCTTCTGCCTTGCAGTAAGTCTTCTGCCTCCTTTGCGCTTGCATGGAAGTACCGGATTGAACTCTGGGAAATTATTTCTCATTCCCTCGTATCCCAGGTCTGCAAACGTCTGTAGTCCTTCTGGCAGCATCGTAGGATGCTTGGCCTGAAACATCTTGTAGTCATGCGGCCTGCCAGGAGAGTGCGGAGGCTTGTGGACTATCTGGCCGTCAAGGTTTACCGTGTACTGGTTCTTGACTGTGTGCATCCCCTTCTTGCCCGAGTAGTGCGTCTTTCTCTTCTTTTTGTTCTTCTTTGGCCTTGGTATCTGCTGCTCTGATGAGTCAATCATCACGCAAAACTCCGGAAAGTGTCGTTTCAGCTCCTGTATGGTCCCTATCTTTTTGGATTCGGCGTACATCATCTTCTGGGGGATTGGTATTGAGCCTCGCACGGCAGGCTCCATATACCTGATGTCCCTGTACACGTTGCTCTGGTCCAAACCAAAGAGGTGTCCTGCAAGCTCGTACGTGATGTACATCCGGTAGTAGACCAGAAGCATCATAAGCCTGTCCCTGACTGGAAGAGCGAATCTGCGTCCTGCCCCAATCTTTCGCTCCCTCTTTTTGCGGGATAGCCTTCTTTGCTCTGTTCTTTTGTACTCTTTTTCTATCTCAGATGACAAAAAATCAAACTGTTCTAGGCTAATCCCAGTAAATGACTGGAATGACCTTGGCTTTCTGGCTAGTTTCTTGTATGTTAGCATGAAATAACGAGGATGTTCTCAGCTTTGGATCTTGCTGTGAGTGAATTTGCATAATTTGATCAAATTGTGTCAATTGCGCAAGAGGTCTAATGAACCGTCGTCATACGCAGGATCTGCCAATATGTTTTGGAACAGCCCTGCAAGTGAATCAATTAATGTATCATACGGTTTGCCGTCATGAGCATTTGCAGTGCTGATACAGGCAGACAGTGGAACTATCAGTTTGCCAGTGGAACAACTCATGTGCAGTTTGTATCCAAATGTCCAGCCCTTTGATTTGGAATAACCCCACTTGGCATCAGTGTCAATTCCTGCAATTGGAAGACGATTTTGTCTAATGTCAGATTTGTGCCATACTGGGCCTGCAGCTTTTAGCATTGTGCTATCAATTGATGTAGATATATCATCTACCAACCCTTCTGAGACAAACAGGTTCCCCATGGTACTAATCATACCGCGAATTGGCAACACTTGGAATCTTCTGTCAATTGTTCTTCTGTCTGGAATTTGTTGTATCCTGCAAACCTTGAGCAATTTATCATTATTACATTTGATGAACAAGAAATAGTGCAGTGTATTGCTGTGTTTCCTAACATGACTAGTTGATCCAACTAATTCTACCAATCAAGGTTTGGATCAGAACATTTTGTACAATTTCATGAATAGAAATTGGAAAAAATACAACACATCACTAGTAAGACGTGGGGAAATCATGTTGTCTTTTGATGCTATAGAATCATGGAACACAGAACTCAAGAAGATGAACCACAAAAAAGAAGGACATCAATTTGTTTATCCTGAATCATTCATGGAGGCACTAGGGTGCTGTCATCTCTATTTGCATCTGCCATTCAGACAAACTGAAGGTTTGATAAAATCTCATCTGCAATCTAAAGTAAAAACACCAACGTATTCTGCAATCTGGAAAAGAGTAAACAAGCTTGACATTAAGATGAATCCAAAACTTGGAAAAGATATTGTTATTGCAATTGACAGTTCTGGAGTCAAGGTTGCAGACAGAGGTGAGTGGATGAGGCAGAAATGGCAGAAAAGACGTGGTTTTCTAAAAATTCATGTGGCAGTAGATGTAAAATCAAAACAAATTACAGGTCTTACCATTACAGATAATAAATCACATGATTCAAAATCTTTTATGTCTCTGGTAGAACAATCAAAACAGT
>CBDFHT010000002.1:0-46762 GCA_965247655.1 Candidatus Poribacteria bacterium
TGCCTTGGACATTTACTTTTCCTTTCTCCGTGTGGAGTCGTTGGCGGAGCGCGTCGATCCAATGATGCCACTTGGATTTGCGTTTCATCACCCAAGCGTCGCATTCAAAGGTCGAACCGTTTGTGAATGTGAATAACAAGCACGATATGGGAAACGTTTGCATCGCATCCGCACCGATGAGAAACGCAGTATGCGGCGTGATGTGCCAGCCGACCGCTAAGATCAGCGGCTCTGGCACTCTGTCAAACGGCACTTCTATCGCACCCCATGTCGCATTGTGATAGGGTAGCCGGATCGCACTTTCCTTAATACATTCTTTGAGGGTACTGCGGTTGATGCGTGCCGTCATCCTCAGAAAAGCGTCGTAGAACCGTACGCGTCGAAAAATAAATTCGCGCTCGCTGAGAAATGCCGCGGCGAACACCTTTGCCTTGTCCGCGTCAACCTGATGGATACCTTGTTTCATTTTCAGTTCCTTATATGGAAGGCGGGGTTTGAAACCCCGCCAGCAATTTTATGCGTTAGTTTCGGTTTCGCTAACAAGTGAGTGTGCGCAATCAATCAAAATTGAGAGTTGCTCTCGCTCGGTGATGCCCTCGAATTTCCATAAGGCTTCATAGATAGCAACCGAGAAATTATCCCTGTCTGCCCCACGTTCAACTTGCCCTACGGTCTCTAAAAGCGCATCGAGTAGACCTTTGAGACTCGGTAGGTTCAGGTCCGCGAGGGAGGTATCCTCTGCGGAAGTCTCGCTATCCGTCTCATCGCACTCAGGCGTTTCTGTGGGCGTTTCTGCGGCTGTTTCATCACCGGTATCGGATTCTGACGGTTGACACCCGCCGAGTGCCTCCCGCACTCTACGAATGAAAGGATATGAACCACTTTTCATCAAACCCAACAGGTCTTTGAGTTCTTCGACCGTTGCTGCGCCGGTATCCTCGTTTTCACGATACGCCCGCAACACCGGGAGCAACACAGAGCGCGTCGCCTGATTGACGAGATCGCTTTCTTTATACCCTGTTGCCTCATACCGCTCTTTCCACTTCGGCATCTCGGCAGATACCTGTTCCCAAAGCGCGTCGATGTCATCGGGTTCGGGTTCGGGTTCGGGTTCGGACGCAGCGGCGGCATCCTTCTTTGATTTTAGCATCTGCTGTATCCAGTCCTGCCGTTCCCATCGCAGAATGTCAAACGCGTAGGTATTGACGGCTCTCGACTCTTTTTCCAAATCTTCCAGCGAGTCATCGGATGCGAGTGCGGTCTCAATAAAACGCGCGAACGTGACAGCAGACGTGATGCGTTTCATGCCGGAGTTGAAAGGGTCTTTGTAAATTTTATGATGCTTCGCAAACCCTTTTTCCAACTGCACAAGTGTGAGATACTGATTCAACTCCGTATCTCCGTCGCCTCTGTAATCCCTTGCCGCCTGAACACGTGAGTCCCACATAGATTTCAGCACCTGTTTCTTCTTTTTCAAGAGTGTGCTGGCTTCTCTATCATCAGATGTTTCCGCCGACCCACTTTCAACAGGTGTTTCAACAGGTGTTTCAACAGGTGTTTCAACAGGTGCAGTGCCATCGGGTGACCAGAGGGATTCCCCTTGAAGTTGCTTTCTGACGAGGGTCTGAAGAATATCCGTGCTGTCAGTGGTCAGCAGATGCAAAAGTTTTTTCAAAACAGCTACATCCGTTTCAGTGTTGCGGGGCAACCCCTCGAATCTGAGGGTCGCGCAAATCAACATCGACTTTGAGGCATGCCCAAGACCTTCCCGATTTGCCTTCCACACGGGGATTGCCGCGTTGACCTGTTCCCATAGCGATTTCAGGGTTTCCTCGGTGATGACCTCATTGGATGTCTTTTCACCGGCGATGACTTCCTCACTGCGTCCCGCCTTCTCGACCTTTTCGGCACGCTGGATCGTTTTCGTGCTGACATTGGCTTGTTGTGCAAGTTCGTCCTGCGTTTTCAAGTGGACATTTGTCTCCTTGCTCCGGTCGCCACCCCACCCAAAACGTTCATTGAGAAAAACAACGATCTGGCCACGTTGCGAGGCAGTCAAGTGTCGCCTTTCAAGGTTCCGGGCAGAGACGAAGGCAATGGCGTTCCCCTCATCTTCTTCGTCCCAGTTCATGAACATCAACTTCCGCACGAGGTTCAACTTCAGGGCGGCTTGATACCGATGCCAGCCATCTAAAATCTTGTTCTCGTGTGTGCGGATCAGCGAATCCATGAAGCCTTCATTCTTGACAGATTGCACGAGGTTCTCGAAGTCGTCTTCAGCCATATCGCCGAAGACGCTGCTAAGTTCATGGCGTTCTAACGTCCCGGAGTCGATAAACTCTGTATCCAAGACGATAATCGGTGAGACACAACAGGTCGGCACACGGTAATGTGTGTAGGTGTCCGGGTATTCTCTGTTGTGGTATTCCTTGATCTCGTGGCAGTTATAGCCATCCAACGTGAGTTTGTTCGCCTCCTTCGCTCCGCGTTCATAACTTTTTATCTCCGATGCCTTTACAAACTCAAACCGCGGGGCTGCGCCGTCATGCTCGTGCGAGTTGTGGTACTTCTCAAATTCTTTCGCAAATTTATCCCTTGCTACTGAAGTAGGGAATTTGATATTATTATAGTGATGGTCACCATGATAGATTCTACCGTATCGTGTGCTTGCCATCAGTGTTCAGGTGCGGTCTACAGCCGCACCTGCCTCCTTATTGTTTCCGCGCATAATGCGCTTTATCGGCGAATTCATGAAAGGCAGTTGTGAGTTGCTGCCATTGCGAATACTGCTTTTGTTGCGCCGGTGTGAACGTGCTTTCCAATTCAGCAAGGTTGTCAGAAAGCGTCTTGACTGTCCGAATCAGCGCGTCGTAGGTCGGAACAGCCATAATCATGATTTCATCGTCCTTTGTCAGAACATTTTTACTCATCGTTTATAAGGGACGCGTCGCCGCGCCCCTGCCTCTTTTTATAAAGTTACACGTTTCAATACCTAAAAAGCCGAGCGCGATAAATCGCTAATAGTTCTTAAAAAACGTTCTTTAGCCTCACCCATCGGTGGATTTTTTGCCAGAGAACATTCGTATAACCAATAACATAGATCGAACGGAATCCAGATCGACTTCTCCACTTTGACGATGCTAAATTCCCCTGTTTGTGGATCTGGATTATCGGGCACCTGTGCCTCACATTCCGCGAGGATATAAGTGTAATCGGAATGATGGCGCATCACATACTGACTTATTGCCCACCCTTCAATCGCCCCCATACCTTCAGGGAAAAATGCATCGTGAAAACTCTGAACACACTCCAAAGTTTTTGGGTCATACGCGCGTATGTCGCTACCAAACAGAGTCCACCAGTTATGCCACTCTTTTGAAAAATTACAAGGACTTTCAAGAATCCAAATCGGGCGTTCTCTCTGCTTTTCCATCAAATTCTCCTTTTCTTTATTTTTCTTGACGCGCCCGCACCTCAAAGCCGAGTGCGATGACTTTCGCAATGAGTTGCTCCTGCGGAAAGGCATCGAGCGGATCTTGCGGGGTATCCTCAGCATTCAGCGACATCGCCTCTACAGCGTCCTGCGCAGATACATAGTTGATGCCGATGTAGGCTTGCGTGGTGACGACGTTTTTGTGTCCGAGCAGTTCCCGGACGAGAAAGATGTCGCCACATTTCTGATAGAGCCGTTGCGCGAAAGTTTTCCGCAGCGTGTGTGTGGCAAGTTTGCCGTTCAGCCCTGCCGCAACAAACACATCATTGAGTATTTTATGTATCGCTTGGCGTTGAACGGGGGTGTTGCCTTTTCGGGACGGAAACAACGGGACATCGGGATGTATGCCCCCGAAGTGGGCGCGATGCCACGCGATGATTTCCTCAATCGCCGCGCGTCCATCGGAATTCACTGGGATCGTCCGAGACGTTTCACCGCCCTTGACAATCGCTCTGTCAAACTGAAAATCGGTGACGGCTTGGTCGTTCTGATAGACATCGCCGACGGTGAGTGCGAGCAGTTCAGAGACGCGCCCGCCGATCGACACACCGAGCATAAACAGACCGCGATTGCGTTGTGCGAATGTGCCTTCAAACGCATCACGGACTTTACGGATTTCTTCGTTGGTGAGGGGTCTTGTTCCCTTCATGGTGGTGGTGTACAGGGAGCAGTCGCCTGCCCCCTGCCTCATTAAAATTAACAGTTCCCTATTATCAACTGACAATCGTGGCAAGCAATATAGCAGACTTTATCGCCTTGATGATTTATCTCGCTGCCAGTTTCCATAGTGTTCTCACTGCCACAGATATGACAAGCGTTGCCATGCTTGAATACGCCAAATAATGTCGGGTGACCTTTAAAACATCCTATGTGTCTAAAGTTATCTTCACGCCGTTGGTACATCAATGCGGCTTTTGATTCATCAATGTTTTCTGGTGGGGTATCCCCTCGCCAGTGGAAGTTGCTATCCTGCTGAAATAAATTGGGTTGCCGCGTGCGAGCGGGTGTGTCAAACAGCGATGGCTGAATCGCGACACCGCCACACGTAGCAAACATATCCTGAAGTGTTGAAAATTCTTGGTATTCGTTGGGAGCTTCGCGAGAAAAGACGCGATACGTCTCGCCGTCGATCTCGCCGTGTGCGAGGACTTTGCCCTCACCGCTGACGAGTTGAAATTGGTTTACCATCGTCAACCCTCCTATTTCGGTAAATATAAACCGCCAATTTTATCGGATTCGTTCCAAACACGGAAGGCGTAAATCAAATCATCTACGGACGGAAACTTGCCTTCAAATCTAAGCCCGTGGTCGTTTAAATAGACCTTCGCCGCCGGTAGATAATGCGGGAACAGGAACTGATCTACGAGTGGCGCATGCTCCGGGTGTCGGGTCGCTGCATCGTGTGTGTCGATCCATGAACGCATCGACTGGATACCATCCGCCTGTGCCGATCTCGCCGAATAGATAGCGAGAACGAGCGGCGGTGTCGCTGCAAGATAACTGCGTAACGCCTCAAACGCACCGTCTACAGGTGGATCCGCTATCACGGAAGCCCCTTTCCAGCCGCTTGTGTAAGCATGTAGCACACCGTCGAAGTCAATGCAAATATCGCAAAAGTCGACATCCTCTGCGGATTCGTACATCGACTCAAAGAACGCTTTTTTCAGCACCGTCCGGGCATCGTTCGGAAAAATAACAACGTAATCGCCAGCCTCTGCGGTAACCTTACCGGCATCGGTCTCGACTTTCATTTTTCTTTTGACGGCGTTGGCACGAAAAAACGTCAATCGGGGTCGGTAGTAATTTGCCATTTTTTATCAGGGACGGTTGCCCGCCCTGCCTCGTTATGTGTAGTCAGAGTTTATCACGTACTCCCACCGATAATCGGGAGATACGCTAAACGACAGATAATAGGTGCGTTCCGGCTTGCTGCGAAACCAACCGACACTGAATCCAGTCGTTTGCGGGTTGCCATACGTCCCTTTTCGTTTTGGCATTAGTACGGGATCTCCTGTAGAAACTCAGCGGTGAATGGATCAAAATGTCCACTGACGCTCGGAAGTCCTTCAGTGATTTGGGCAATACGCGTGTCATCTCGCCTCAAAAAAACTTTCGCTTTTGGCCTAAAAACAATAACGATCTTCAAGGAATACCCGACATAAAGCGTAGAGAAGTTTTCAGGTTCAGGGCGTTCTCCTTCTCTGTGGGTGCACTCAATCTCTGCGCTTGTGTCGTTGTAACGTCGCAGATAGCGTTGCGCGACCGCGAGTCTAATATGTTTCATCGGTTATTTCCTCACTCTGAATATGAAAACTTTCCTGTGCGTCAATAACCAGTTCGCCATCTATAAAGACCTTTGCATAAATCCCATCGCAGCACCCACAGCCTCCTAATTGCACAAGGATACCTCGCGCTTTTAGGGTTTCAAGGACAGACGCTGTGCAAGACGGACACGTATTGATACCGTCGTAGGTTTGAAACGTCTGCCCGCATCTTTGACATGTTCGCATACTTTTAAATCCTCCTATTCTTCCTGACATAACCGGTTTTGTGAGTCATTCCTCCTGAAAATCGCGCGTGATCCCGACAACCTTACCGCCCTCCACATGCACATAATCGCCTTTGCGGATACTACACGCAGGCATGTCTGCTTTTGCGCGAATAATCCGCGTCTTGTCGTCCTGAATCACTTTGAGTGTCCGCGGTCTGTCTTCCTCATATTCAATATATCCCTTTTTGACTAAGGCTTGGATATGATCATTAGCCGCCTTTACCGAAAAATCGAAGGCTGTCCCAATGTCTTGAAAAGAGGGCGGGTACCTGTATTCCGAGATGTAGTCCTTAATGAAGTTCAGGACTTGGTTTTGGCGGTCTGTCAATTTCTTCTGATCCATTTTGATAGTTTCTCCTTCCTCCCTCATTTGAGGGATACGCCTCGCCAGACTCGAACTGACTGCCCGCCGATCGGGTGAGGCGTTGTCCTTATTCATCCTCTCTGAAAATAGCGAATACCTGACTTTCTACTGTCGGATCAAGATTCATCGCATCTAATCTGTCATCAAGCAATTCGCGAGAGAGACTGTTTCCCGCCAGCGACATATAGAGATTGTCAATCGTGTGCTGGCTATACCCTTTGAGAAGGGAAGCGAGTTTAAGATATGGCTCGGACTCTCTATATCTGTGAATCGTTTCAGCTTTCGTTTGTGTGGACACCTTATCACCTCCGTTGTTATTAGGGACGCGTCCCCGCGCCCCTGTCCTTAACCTTGTGAAACTACTCTTTTGAAAAAAGCAGTCTGGCAAGTTTTTGGGTGTCGATATTTGCTACAATTGCGTCTCTATTCAACATGTCTGTTTTTACAGTGCGATCGGAATGCACCAGACACGCGGCTTCTTGTAGCGTTATTTCTATCCCTAAATCATCCGCGCGCGCTTTCATTTCGCGCGCTTTGTCATCTTCTCGATACCTTCTGCGTAAAGTCATTTGTATCAGGGACGCGGTCGCCCGCGCCCCTGCCTCTTATTATATGCCGAGTCGGTCATGCAACTCGGCTTTCGCTAACTCGGCTTTCGCGAATTTCGTGTCTATCTCGGAGATTTGATTTAACATATCCTCAATTACTTCTACGGGCATCTCCACTTCGTCGGCATTGAGTGCCGCGGACAGGATTGTGGAAAGCGCGGACAGCGATTCTCGGTCGAGATAGGCAAGGTTGTCGCCGCTGGAGAAAAATATATCAAATCCGTCCCTGTTAAAATCGTAGTTAGGCATCTCTGTTACCTCCTTTTCTGGTTATATAATACCACATTTTCAAGTTTTTTTATAGGGGCGGTTGTCTGTCCCTGCCCCTATAGGTTATTGGGTTTGCGCCTGAAAGCCGATCCACAGGCGGTCATCGTTTTCATCTTGTGTGTAGATGATCAGATGCCCTGCGGGAACAGACACACCATCGGCATGATTGAAAAGCCACTCGTCAAGCGTGCCGGCTGTCTGTAGCGTGCCGACCTTTCTATTAATCTTATCTCTGTTCTTTTGAAAGATCGCTATTTGCTCTTGAAGTAGATAGATCAGCACCGTGAAGTCCTCACCGAGCGTTGCCTGTATCGCTTTAGTGACCGGATGGTTGCTCTCGTGAAAGACGGCTTGCGTTGCATCAATATGTTGCCGTGTTAGCGGGATACGTGTCCCGTTGAGTTTCTGAAAATCCATTGTTAACAGGGACTGTTGCCAGCCCCTGTCTCCGTGTTACCAGTCGCGACGGACGCACCGACGCGCCCGATGCCGCAGACGTTCCGAGCGATCGCGACGCTGTTTTACCATTTCATAGTTTGCCAACAAAATCCCTAATGTGACCATGAATGCACCCGCTAAAATGATGTAACTCACATCAAACTCCTTGACGGATTGAACCGTCTGGTTCTATGATGTCGGGGAAGGGTTAACTTCCCTTTATATGGATAGTTAGGGCAGGTAACTTTCATCGGTAGCCTGCCCTAACTTGTATCCGTCCATCGGATACAATACGCAAGCGCGGAATCGAACCGCGCCACACGCACCAGCGTTGCGTTAGTCGTCTAATTTCGTGCCACACTGCTCACATACACCCTCAACAGCATCGGCAACCTCACAGATCGCGATGTCTGTGTTGACTTGCGCGTTGGCGTAGCTGAAGGCATCATCAAGTTTTCCGTAGCAGTCGGCACAGATGATAAATTCATCGCTCTGCGCGCCTGTGTCCAAGTTCATGACTTTCCCTAATAGCATCTGATGTTCCCCTTTATTTTAAATCGGAGTCAATGCCCCTGTCAGTTCCCCAAACCTCAATCATTGCGCATAGCAGCGCAAGTTCACCCGTGTTGAGAGGCTCAGAGATTTCTTGGATTTTCGTGAGGACGAGTGTTCGCCATTCGTTGTCTGAATAGAAGCCCGCAGTATCCTCCACCTCCGCGATATACTGCTCTACCTGTTGGCGAAATTGTTTGAGTTGCTGGGTTTTCGTAACCCTTGCCATATTTTGCCCTCCGGTGTAGACGGACGCGCCCCGACGGACGCGCCCCTGTTGTTTCGGTTAGCGTTGCCAAATCACTGTGTCCTCGTACGTGATTTTCACAACTTCCTTGAATTTCTTGTAGAGACGCTTGAATTCAAGGTAATTCTCCAATGCCTCTGTGTTGCCTGCGAGGATACGATTTGACTCGTAACCGCTGACGTTATCCGTCCACGTTTCTCCGTTTTCCATGTGCTGAACAAACTTTTTTCGCTCATGGACGACATACGGCGCTAACACGAATGTGGTCGGCTCAACGGCTTCGCCTGCGTCACAGCGTTCCATAAATGCCTTGACTTCATCGGAGAGGACAACGAGACGATAACCGCCCGGACTTGGAGACAAATGCGACTGACAAATCATCTTTCCGCAGTCGTCCCCAGTTTGGCGTTTGTAAGCCTCCACAATCGCCCCGCCATACCGCATTTCGCCCTTACCATTGTAACTATATTCAGAAGGCTTACGGCTCTTGCGCCCCTTGTCAATATCTTCCGCGGTTACGTGCAGTTCCAGCGGCTCTGGTATCAATGAGAGTAGCCCCAAGTATTGAAGCACTAACGCGCCGTCCTCGTCCTCCTCGTTCCAGCGCGGTGTGCCTGTGAACGGCTGATAATCCGCTGGCAGTTGCGCGATCCTTTTATCTGATAACCAGATTCCGCCATGCCCTGCCGTTGAGACACTCACAACGCCATCAGCGATTCTGTGGTGGTCTTGGATGCGTCCCCAAGGGGTTGACATACTCGCATAAAAGCGATTTCCATTATTCATCGTTAACTTTCCTTTATGGGTTGTGGATTGGTGGCTTCGTTGGACAAGTGCCAATCCGATTGTTTTAAGCCTTTACTCTCGCCCCGACGCGACCGAAGCCGCGCCTTGTGTGTTATGGCGTATAGTAGCCCTCTGACGCTTCGCACCCGTTGCTACAATCTAAAAACTCATTCCCCTTTGCATCAAAGCAATCCGTCATCGGAGCATCGCAGAATTCACATTCGCCCCTGTCTATATCATAAAGTGCCGACTCAACTTCCATCGCATCGCCTTTTTCCAATGCCGTGAGCAAGGCGTTATTTTCAGTGTCAATGCCTGCGTCCGCTATCGGTAAATTGAAAGTGTCTCGGATAGAAATCAGGTGTCTCTGTATCCGAGAGAAAATCCGTTCTGAAGCCTCTTTGCATTCTGTGTCGTATCTCATGAGAATTGAATCTCCTGTAAGGGAAGGACGCGCCCGAAAGCGCGCCCTGTGTGTTAGTATTCCGATAAACTCAAATGAATATCGTTTTTGGATAACGTGCATTTAACCCATTGCTTCATATTGATATGTTCCCATGAATACCAACGCCTTGCTAACTGGGACACTTTCACATAACACAACGCCCACGCTGTCGCTTGACGCTTGGCAGATTGTAAGGTACACCCGTCAAGATATACCTTTTTGCGTCCCTCTCCATGAAATAAGACCGCCACAAAATTGCGTTTCAGCCGTTTGTTAATGTCTACTGATTGCATCTCATTGCCTCCATAGATTTTCATAATGCACTCGGATTTCCCGACACTTGCCAGCGTCCATCGGCAACGACACGACATCACTGCCATTGTTGCCAATCAATGCCTTTTTTCGTGTATCCAACACGATAAAAGGCACTCACGAAGTCAACGAGATAACGCACCCTAAAAACGTTGCATCCAAACTGCTGATAACTTCCACGTCCAGCACTTCATCAGAGACAAAATAATCAATCTCTTTGTGCTGGTAGTCGCGCATCATTTCAATTAATGCCGTTCTTGTGTTGTCCATGTGTCCCCTTCTGCTCATTATGAAAAACAGGGAAGGCTCGCGCCCCCCCTGTCCTCATTTTTAGATTAGGTTTTCTTCCTTGAGAGATACAAATATCCCGTCACCGATGATGATGTGGTCAAGGACTTTTATGCCTATCTGCTCTCCTGCCTCTATCAGTCGCTTCGTTGCCCTGATGTCCTCTTGGCTCGGCTGTGGGTCGCCCGATGGGTGGTTATGCAGAAGAATCACGGAATTCGCGCATTCCTCAATCGCAAATCTGAAAATTTCGCGAGGGTGGAACACACTGCAATTAAGCGTGCCTTCAAAGATGGTAGCCTCCGCGATCACCTTGCCCCATTTCAGGTCACTTGCAAGGTCGCCCGCTTTGCCTGTGGAGGTCACGCCCCCTTTGGTGTCCAAAGCAAGCACAACAGCGATTTCTTTCGTGAGATACCGCATTTTTGACATCATCAGGTCGGCAACGTCCGCGGGAGATGTGATTTTCTCCTTCGTGGCGTGAAACTGCGCAAGTCGCTTGCCGAGTTCAAATGCCGCTGTGATTTTCTCCGACCTAACCTCACCGATGCCCGATATTTTCTGCATCTGCTTGGCTGTGCTTCCTGCCATTCTCGCAAGGTTGCCCTCGTAGGCGATGACCACGTCCTCTGCGATTGCCAACGGCGCACCTGTGATTTTTGCCATCAGTTCTTGGTCTGTGTATGCCTCAACAGGTCGCGTGGGAATTCGCGTCTTGATTTCAGCGAGAAGGTCTAATTTGCCTTTTCCCTTGCGCTCGGCTTCTATTTTCGCCTTACGCTGTTGCTCTATCTCTGCCTGTTCCTCTGTGTCTCCGTTGACTTCAATCACAAACCAATCAGGGGAAACAGGTTGATAGGTGCGCGTGATGAATACGGCACGCTCTAATGTGTCAAAATCCATCTGCGAACCATCGGAAAAATGCACGATGTTTGTCTCGTGTTCCGTGCCGTCCGCGTCGTCTATCTCTGCGTAGCCTGTAAACTTCACAATCTCAATTTCTGTGCCTTCGGTGTCCGTCAGTACATGCCCGATGTCAAAATCACCTACGCCACAATCAAAGTTTTCTGGCGCGAGTTCAATTCTCATGTTATAATAATCCTCGTCTGGTTAGACATTAGGGAGTGGCGCGGCATGCACCGCGCCCTTCCGCTTTTAAAGCACCGACTCAACACAAGACACATGAAATTCCATCGTGTCCATCGTGCCGAATTCGTTTAAATAATACACCTCTACCACATCATCATAAATTTCAGAGACAACGCCCATCATCTGAAAATCGCCATCAGCCGCGATCACTGCGTCCCCGTTCGCGAAGTCGTGTTTCTCGCTTGGCATAAAAAACTCCTTGTGTGCGTTACGACACCTGCAAGCATACTTTATGCCCGCTTACCCCTCGCCACCAGTGTCGAAACTCTCTTGAGGGATTTGGCACGCCCTGAAGGACGCGCCCCGTTATCTTACCCGATATAACCCGCTTGCTGTTCGTCAGGAATCCAACCCGAATTTCGCGTGTCGTTTTCATTGATCGCGAGCGACTCAATTTCAGCAAGCAACTTAAACGCCTGCGACGCTCCGCACTCCGAGCCAGACAACGTGAAATTCAGACACTTTAACAACCGCCCCAATTCCTCATTAGTCAGGTCTTTAATTCGTTGCTCAATGTTCATGTGTAAATCTCCGTAGGTAGTGGCACGCCCCGAAGGACGCGCCCATCTGGTTAATAATCCTCTGCTAACATGATAGTCAGCACAGGGTAGCCCTTTAATTTATTTTCTGCGCCATACTGCATCGCGTCGTCCTCGTAATCGTCAATTTTCCAATTGACTTTGCCCACGCCTGCCACTTCAAACGACCCGAAATCGTGTTCCCCATGGGGGTCGTTATCTTCGTTGAAGTCGCTAAACGTCCGCACTTGCTCTATAATGCTCATCCGCGTATCAGGTGGAAGTGCATGGACGGCACGCGTGACAACACACTTCCCGCCCCTTGATGGATTCGTTAAAATAGCCCGTCGGAAAAAGTCATGAAATTGTGCAACTGTCGGCATCTGTAAATCTCCGTAGGTAGTGGACGCGCCCCGAAGGACGCGCCCGACTGGTTGATTATTCCGTGCTGTTTTCATACAACTGGACACCGAGCGCAATAAGCAATAACTCAAGCATCATAAGCACAATCCAGCGAGAAAAGCCGATTGTGCCTCCTATACACATTCCTATAGTAAGAAGCATCAGAATGCTGGCAAAAATTACCATTCCTACACCGAACACCACATAAAATGATCTCATCGTTTTCCCCTTGTAGTTGGCATAAAAAAAGCACACCTCGAAGGGCGTGCATGCTGGCGTTACGTGCCATCGTTCACTATTTTTGTGTTTGGATTTGCGCCCACATTAAGTTAAGCGCGTGCGCGAACCCCGTTATACCACATCTTACCACACTTTCAAGTATTTGTCAAGCCTTTTCCGTGTTTGTTAGTTCGTGAGCGTGTAAGGCATGCGTCGTTGATTTGACTGGGTTTGTGGCGTGTTTGCTGGCGTGCTGGACGACCGAAATTGACCGATTGGGTGTGCGATGAATGCTACAAAATGAACCTTCTGTAGCATTCGCACCGAATTCCGATGATTTCGACGCGTCCAGCAGCGCGAACGCGACGCACCGAAAAACGGGACTCCTGAATTCCGAAGGGGGTATGGGCGTGCAGGGACAACGGGGGTCTCACGGCGGCGATCGGGGGGACTGGCACTTGCTTGATAAAAAAAATAAAAAAAATACTAAAAAAAGTCCGCCATAGCCAGATACGACGGACTTTCGGTTTGTATCATTCAGCCATCGGCGGTTTGCCATACAGCTGAAACAACATATTCAAAGCTTTTACCAACAATTCACGCGTCGATAACTCGTTTTCAGCACCGATCACCTTTAGCAGCTTATACACCTTCAACGGAAAATAGCCGCCGATGTGTTTGGCGCGTGGATCTTCGACCGCTACTTCTTCGCCATTCTCGACTTTGGGTTGTAAACGCTCTGCTTCTTTGGTTAAAACTTCACTATAGTTGGCTGCTTCTCGCATCCTGTAGACCCTCCATGTTTTTAGCAATGTAGTTGTATATCACCCGGATCTCTGCCGCCGCTTTTCCATGAGCTTCGTATTCTTGTATGCTTTGCCCGACCTCATAAGCGTGCGAGAACCCAATCCGGTAATGAACGAAATGCGGCACAGACGGCACATCGAAACTCCTAACGGCTTTCACCGCAGCGATATGCCGACTTCCTTGTGTCGGGACACGATTGAAAAGTATAAAAGCGGGGGTTTGCGTGCGGCGGATGGCATTGATCGTCGTCGTAATGCCACGCAACTCAAGCAACGACGGCTTGCACGTGATAATCGCTAAATCCGAGGAGCGTGTCGCCTGCTCCACCTCATTCTCTGGTGTATTCGTAGCGGTGTCCAAGATCGTCAGCGTTGCGCCGTCGAGTTTCGCGGTATGTAGCATCTCTGGCAACCGAGACACATGTCCAAAAATCACTCGTGGGGTCTCAATGTTGCGATATTCCCGGCGATATTCACCCCAGTTGTAAGAACTTTTCTGTTTATCCAAGTCGATGATATAGGTTTTCTGTCCTCGACACTCCGCCTCAGCCCCGTAGTTAAGACCCATTGTCGTCTTCCCAGTCCCGCCTTTGTCAGCCACGAAACAGATAACAAGCATTGTTTCCTCCAATGCGTCAAGATGTCAATGCGTCAAGATTGATATTGTAGGGAAAAACGTTTGATTTAGGGGTCAGTTTCAGAAATGTTTATTCACGGCTGGAATGCTATATGAGGACAGCACTTTTATGATTAAAATATTTGAAGTCATATTGTCGCATGTGTGTATGTATTTTTTTTTACTATATACCTTTATATTTATGAGTTTAGGGCAGAAAATACGGATTATTCCGCATATTTTTCGTATTAACTCACAAATTATGAGTATGTTTTTTTATTTTACTTGCTATACTATATACAATTACCGTTAATTCTAACTGATCATTAGAATTAACCAGTAAGAGGGAACATCAGGGGATGAGGTCGAGTCTTACCCCTGATGCCCTCGGAATACCATAAAATAAGCAACAGTGGTATTCCTTACTGCTATTATATCAGTAATTTTCGGTAATTATGCACATTTTTTCTGAAAATGTAGTATAATTACATTTGGGTAATTTTAGCTAAATTATCCAAGAACGTGTTTCATGCGTTCTAAAATCGCATATTACTATTAGTTGGGCGGTGAGAGTTGACTCTCTCCGGGAAGACTCTCACCACTAATCCTCATGCAGATTTTAGACCATGAACAGCCTAACTAATATAAATAAAATACCACTGTTGCTTTTTACATGTCAGGTTCTCTCGTGAATCTGATGCAATATCGGCATTTTGTGCTGGTGATGCTGTTCTTGGAACTTTATGAATTTGTATGAATTCGTTGGAGTCCTCTGCGTCTATGCGTTTTGGCTGTTTTGGTTGACCCGACCCCTGAAGTCAAATTCATGGAGACGTTGGAAACTCTAACATTTAAACAGACTTAAAAGGAAAGAATCATGTCAAAAAAGAAAGGGACACGCGTAAAATTCCCGGCGAAGAAGAAGTCTATCTATACCATGGGTTCAGGGAGTGCCTTGGATTTGAAAGCCAGGGGCATCATAACGACAGCTGCCTGCGTATTATGGTATTACATTGAGCGTTATTCCACATGGGACACAGGGGTTTCAAAACGTCTAACGATTCAGCAAATGATGCGTGGCACAGGGTTATCCGACAGGACAGTATACCGGTGCATCGCAGATCTCAAGAAAGTCGGACTCTTGAAACAAATCACCCCGAAAGCCACCGAGTTCATGATTTTCCACCTCTATCCGTTTGACGACCGTTCCCAGCGGCAGACGAACTGTCTCGCGATGGGCGGCAAACATGACCCCTTCCAACTCCTGAAGCACCAAAACATCGACAGAGAGACGTTTATCGCGATGTTACATCTCAACATCGGCTGGCAAATCACGTGTGGGATCACGACCCCGAAGTCTATTCGCAACTGGGCGAAACAGATCGGGATCGGTGCCAAAAAAATGTGGGATGCGGTGCAGAGGCTTCTCAAGTTAGGCTGGATCGCACGGCTGTCGAAACCGTGGAACACGAGTATTTTCCATATCAAGCTATTCCCGAACCCGACAGACCCGACAGAAAAAGAAAGCGTCGATCTGATCGTCGCAACCGACCCGAATGGCGTAGAGTTTCTCGATAACGGGATTGTGACGTATCAAGGGGAACGCTATAAATGCGAGGCAATGGGTTGGTCTCGCTGGATGCATCCGATCACAAAATGGATTTTTGTTACCGAAAGAGTTCCAACGCAAGTCAAGGAAGCCGCAGAACGGCGACGTGCGTATCATAAAGGTATATTAAATGCGCTACCGGCCTAAGACCGGAAAAATCACTGTAATTTTTGTGTCAATTCTGGATATTGAATGTCAGAGACACAAAGTCCCTCGTGGAATATAGTAATTTGTACGTCACAAATCCCACGGGGGAAAAACAGCGAGAACTCAGTGGTTACCTAAGCCGGAAGCGTTTTTGCGACGGACGCTCTTAAATGTATTCAATCTTTAATACACTTATATAGAGTTACGCCCGATACATATATATCTCAGCCTTAAGAGGTTAGCCCTCCCCAAAAAAGTGAAAAAGAGGGTTAACAAGGCAAAGACAGGGATTTGAGTCCCTTTGATGCATTTTAACGCTATATTTATGCTTAAGCAACAAGTAATTTGGACAGATGTCTGCCGATGCCTCGGTTTTCGTTTCCGCTGGCGACCTGTCCGCTTGACGCTTTGACATTTTGATACCTTGACATCTTGATATGTGTCAACAGCGAAAAAAACTTATGGAAGCCTTTGATTTTCAACAGTGGTTTCGGCGGCGATTCTCGCAGCATACGCCTGATGATGAACCTCGCCGTCCGGGAACGTTCACTCTGAGCGAAGAACAGCTACTGACAGACCTTCTTTATGATTTCCGATCGCATCAGGGGTTGGGGGTCAGTGATAAAAAAGCGGTATCTGTGTGTAAAAACGCTATCAAAAACGCCGGCTGCCTCGCACTCGATACGCGTGGCTATTCCTTGAGACGCGAACGGCGTATCCGTTTTGATGATATGTGGAGGATTGTCGTAGATGACTGAAAACGCCTTGATCTCGCAAGTTAAGTATAAGAAAAACAGATTGAAGATTACCGGCATACTCCGCTGGGTCCACTTAGACGCAGTATTTTTAGTCCATCGTGGCTATTTCCGATTGTTGCCTGTCGGGGCATGGGAGGAATGGCAGGCGTTTTGGGATGTCTGGAGGACGCATAAACCCGACTTGATAAAAGAAGGGGTATCCGTCAAAAAAGAGAGCGGCGGCTGGGTCATCCATTACCGACTGCCTGCCAACTCTGATATTGTGCTGGATGCGTCAATAACGGGCTTTGTGGTATAGGGTCAGGGATTGCGGAAAGAAGTTTATTGCAACGCATCTCGAAGATGAAGGACTTGACTATCCCCAGGGTCCACAATGCGAAGAAAAGGAGTAATCTAAGTGGAATTGAACATAAGGTCAATTACGTTTGAGGAAGACGGGACATTGTATGCTTACGGGGATTGCCCTCGTGAGACTTGTGAAGGCATGGTTTACGAGGTTGGTTGTGATTATGTCCCGTACGCATGCACAGGTACTCAACGTCACACACTCTCAAGGAATGAACTTAACATTGTAGAAGCGGACGATACTCAAATTCGCTCACACATATTTGAAAATACTTACAATAAAGTGGTCGGGAATGACAAGATTGCTTCTTCCTTGATAGCTTGGTGGGGTTTTGAAATACCTAAAGAGTTTCGATCTGGAAATAACACGCCGGGTGGGTACTTGCATTATGAGGTATACAAGTCTCTTATGAAAATTGTATGTCCCGACAAAGTACTGATGCCAGAACGCGTTTTCGATGAATTAGTTTGGCGAATGTGGAGGTGATATACCCTTTTTTATTGCTCTCATTATTTACTTGACTTTTTTTTTCTAAAATGTTATTTTATTTTTAGATTTACGATACACCACCTTTCTCTTTTACATCTTATCTTTTACACCCCCTTTTAGACACCACCTTTTAGACACCACCTTTTTCGTTTGCATCTTCTCGCTGACACCACCTTTTAGACACCACCGAACCCGTAAGTCTCTAATTTATGGCTGAGAACAGTGAATGGCGGTTACCCGTCCTTTCTGACGAGCAAAAAAATTGGGTTGTGGATGCGCGCGCCTCCGGGATGTCTTTTGAGGAACTCACCGTACACTTCCAAGAAGTGTATCCGAGTTATGCGACCGATATTCCCAAAGCTATATTCCCACCCCTTTTCACGCACCGCCTCAAAAAGATGCTCAATTCCTCGGATTCGTCTGCGAAATACTATCTTGATGCCAAAAATCAGGGCGAAATCCCGATCAATATAGAAGCTGTGCCGCTTGTTGTTTCACATGTCAGGCTCTTGTGTTATCAACGGCTTTGGGACGAAACCCCAGCTCGCACCCTTCAGCGCGTGATCGAGACCCAAGACGGGGAAGAAAGAATTTACAAAGAAAACACCCGTGAACGGCTCGCGATTCTTACCGAATTCCGCAAGGAACTCGAAATGCTTGACTTGCTAAAGAAGAAGGATAAATCCGATACTGTGGGTGAAGACGGCGAGGAAGTCAAAGTCGTTCGAGAGGGCGGCAGTTTGTGGGAGGCAAAAGATGCCAGTACTGATCCAGAGTCAGCGCAGTAAAAAATCTCAACAAGAACTCAATCTCAATCGCGAACATTCCACTGAAGGCAAGCAACGCACAAAGGAATCGGGAAACCTACAAGCGTCTGTCCAAAGCAGCCTGAGTGATATGGTGCGTGAGTCTCCAAATGGTATTCTTGATGATGCACAGGTTGAAAATTGGCTCACGGGCTTGCAAGAAAAGTCCCCGACCTCGAAAAAGGTTACCACTTTGAATCCAAAGATTGTCAAGCGTTACGTCATGCGCGGCGGAAAATTATGTCAAGTCAATCGAACTTCCCAATCATAACGATGCCAAACGGCAAACTCTATCATGAGTCTGCCGAAGACTTTCAACGGGCGTTTCATCGGTCTACGGCGAAATTCCGCTGGCTCGGTGGTGGTGTCGGTGGCGGTAAAAGCGCAGCATCGACCATCGAAGTGCTTCGCCACTGCTGGGAGTATCCGAACAACTATGGCTTTATCCTGCGTAAAACCTTTCCGGAGTTGCGACTCTCAGCGATCAAAGATTTCTATGAGCTGACACCGAACTGGATGATTGTCGAGCAGAACCGTCAAGAACACTGGGTGGATGTCTACAACTATATAGGCTACCAGTACCGCCAACGCTACTTCAAAGACGTTGCGGCGAAGAAAATGACAAAAAGCGACTATCTGCGGGGTCTGCGCAGTGTCAAGGGCACAAGCCGCGTGGAATTCATTTCGTTTGAAGGCACAGAAGCCGCAGAGACAAAGTTTCGGTCGGCGAATATCGGCTGGTACATGATGGAGCAAGCCGAAGAAGGTAACCCGATTATTTATGATCGCCTCAATGAACGTCTGCGGCGCGTGCCGTCGTTACGACAAGCCTGGTTTATTTCTAATCCCGACGGTCGCGACTGGCTTTGGGATATGTTCTCGCCGGATTCCGAAGGGTATCGCGAAGATCATGAGATGTTTGAGGTCGAACTCACCGATAACTCAAATCTCCCCGACGATTTCCATAAAAGCCTGAAAGATACCTATACCGAAGAAGATTATGCCCGGCTCGTTGAAGGTTCATTTGACATCGCGACGGGTGCGGTTTTCCCCGAATTTTCCAACGATCTACATGTCGTTGAACACTTTGATCCCCCTGATTTTTGGGATAAATGCCTCTCACTCGATCACGGTCTGAATAACCCGACGGGTGCGATCCACATCGCGAAATTCCCGACGGGCGAGGTCTATATCTATCAAGAATACTACGAAAATGAGAAATTCATCGCCGAACACGCCGCAGCCCTGAAAAACGATATTACGCCCGAACACCGGGTCTTTACGATTGACCCGACCTGTGTGAATCGTGAACCCATTAGTGGCGCGACCGTCATCGGAGAATACGTCCGGGCGGGTATCCCTTTCATGCCGGGTGTCCGCGATGTCATGGTCGGTATTAACCGAATCAAAGAATATATGGCGTTTGATGTCGAACATACGCATCCTTTAACAAAAGCACTCGGATCTACGCGTTTCTTTGTCTCCGATCGGTGTCCAATCCTCATCCGTCAACTCCAACGCTATAAGAAAGAGACGCTCAAGACCAACCGCGGTGCACAGAACCAACCCGAGAAGATGCATAAGCATTTTGACCATCTCATCGACCCGATCCGCTGGGGCATGCTCGCCTTTACCCCGTATCGATCCTCAAGAAGTTATGTGCCGAAAACACCGCCGAGACACGGGGAACACGGATTTCGGGTAACAGAGGATAAATTATCGAACCTTGATGACAACGATAATCCTATCGTTGACATTTCGAGCCTCATCAAAGACGCAACGAAGTCAGGGCGCAATTCCCGCGCAACTTCATGGAGGTAACTGTGGCACATCTGGAACAAGAGCTGTTTTTCTTCGGAAAGACCGTACGGGTGAAAACCGGAGTCATCAAAGCACAGGCACATGAGTTTGAGCCGCCGGATGACGGGTACACCCATCAATCCATCAAAGGCATTGAAGAAATTGCCTACGACACTAATGTTGGGAGAGGTGAGCCGCACTGGGTGCCGTTAGAGAAAGGCATGGATCTCGGTGCGGATTTCAAAGAAAAGAAGGCGTTGAAAAAAGAGAACAGTCAACTGAAGATGCAAAATGGCAAACTCAAGAAAAAAATCCAATCTTTGGGGATTCTTACCGAAGATATGGAACAGGAAGCAGCAGATGCCTAATTTTAGCGTGCAAATCCCCGGCGAAGCCGAACCGCGAAGTTTCCGCTTTGATGTCGTAGAAAAGGCACTCTATACCGATATAGATGCCGAACACCCTATCGGCGGGATGGCGATCCAAAAAGAGGCGAAGATTACGCAGGAGTCCGCAGCATCAGACCCGGCGCATGAATTGTATTGGGTTCAAACCGCGACATACCGAGAAGCCTATCGGATGTGTGAGGAGGAAGGTGTCTCTTTGGATGAAGCCTTCGCGAACGTCAATGGTCAGCCTACACCGCCGCCCTCTAAATCCGAACCGCAACACCGTCGTGCGCGAGAAGTCAATCCGATAGATGTCCCCGATGCGGACTTCGATGAATCAAACGCCTCACCGATTGCCGGGATCGTCATCACGAATCAGCGGCTACTTCTTAAATTCTCTTTTCAGCTGCTGGATCAATACGTGAATGAAGACGATAAGAACTACCAACTCCTACAGCTACTCAAAGCGGAGGCGGAAGAATTAGATGCAAACGAAATTATCATCTGACCTCGAATCTATCATTGAACAACTCAAAGTCATCAACGCGGCATATAGCCAACTCCTAACAGAGGTTCAGACGTGGAAACAACGTGCCGAAACAGCCGAAGAACTGCTCGGCTTGGTAGATACCGTCTCAAGCCTTCGTAAAATAAGAGAAACCGCCGAAAACCGAGGGCTACCTGTCCGAGAGTGGGTTACCGAAACCCTCGTTGAGGCGTGTGAGCCGAGAACCGAATTGCCTATTGATCCGCTGGTCTATCAAAACCTTCAATCTATAGCCTCTGGGCGCGGGATTTCGATGTCGGAACTCGGTCGGGGTGTAGATTTTACAGAAATGTTAACAGAATGTTTGGAGAATAGACGCATTTAATGCAACAGCCACTTTTTGAAACCTCTCCGAATGGCAACGGTTCAACGGGTAACCTCTCGATGCGGGAAGTGCTTGCCGCACAGGCCAAGATTCCGCGCGATAACCCCGATGACACGCCCGATGATGAACGTGTCCAACTCGTGATGCGTTTCAAACTCGAAGCGGAGGCTTCAGAGAGACGCAAAAAGGCGGTGGAACGCTGGAAGCAAGCCGATCTCTTTATTGATGGCGAGCAGTGGTCTACAGCCGATAAGGGCAAATTGGACCCCCATCAAGCGCAGTTAACGATTAATCGTGTCTTCCCGGTCCAGGAAACACGGGTCGCATTGATGGCAGAAAACCTTGTCCAGGTCGAAGTCTTGCCCCGTGATCCCGCCGATGATACATTTGCGAGAGAACTCGACGGCTTTCTGATCCATGAATGGGAACGCCGGGGCTGGTCAAACGTGTTTTTCGTGACGATGTGGCAGGCATCGGCACATTCAACGGCATTTATCAAAACGTACTGGGATATTCATGCCGAGGGCGGACGGGGTGCTGCGAAGTTAGAACCGATTTCAAACTATGACCTGTTTATCGACCCAAAAGCCCGGATTCGAGACGGCAAACTCGTTGCGAAGTATGTCGTGCATCGCTTTGAGTTGACACGCAACCAGATTTTAGCGATTTACAATAGAGATATTGTCGAAACGCCGCCGGAAGTGCCCCGAAGCGCACGACCGACGCAAGGCGACACGCAAACATCGGGACTCTTGAAAGAGGAAGCCAAGGATACCATCTTGATGACAGGTAAGCCTTCTGCCCAAAGCGCACAAGATGCCTCGCGCGCCCCCGATTATGTGCCGTCGGAAGACACGTATGAAGTCTTAGAGTGCTGGTATATGGACGATGAACTTGTCGAAACCGAGGAATTTGATGATGTCCAACGCTCTGGCTCTAAACTCAAGTATCCCAATGGACGGATACTCACCATTTGTAATGGACGGCTGCTCTACGATGCGCCCAACCTCCTCGGCTTCTTCCCGTTTGTCCCGATTACCGAGCGACCCACGATCTCTGAGATTTATCCGCCGTCAACGATCAACCACCTCGTTGAGCCGCAGCGAGAATATAATACGCGGCGTAGCCAGCTTTCCGATCATGCGGAATTGTGTAGCAACCCGATTAAAGTGATTACCACAATGGCGGCAATTGAACAAGATTCACATTTAAATAAACCGGGATCGGTTCTGGTCTCAATGGACGGACAATCCCCGGATGGCGGGATTCGGTTTTTGATTCCACCGCCACTCGGTCGAGAGGTCGGCGAAGGTGTTGCCCTCGCACACCAGGATATAGATGAAATATCGGGGATGCACGAAGTCAATCGCGGCGAAGAACCGACACAAGCGCGATCGGGGGTCGCGATTCAGCACCTCCAACAATCCGGGAAAACCCGGACGAGTATGCATTCGGACAATAACGACGTGGGTTTAATTCAAGTCTACTACAACGCTATCTCGATGTATCTCGATTTTGTGGGTGAATCCCGAAAATACCGGTTTACCGACCCCGAATCGATGGATCAAAAGTTTGGCGAGTTTAATCCACAGTCCCATATATTGCCCAACCGCCAGAGCCGGATCATGGAGTTAGAGGCCCAAGTCCAAGAAATAGAGGCGCAAAAGGGACTCGCCGCAGAACAGCAACTCCCTGAAGAAGAAATAATGGAAGTCATCGCGTCAATTGACGCGATGATCGTACAGCTTTTAGAGGAAATAGATGTCGTCGAACAGATGCCAGCGTCGGATCTGGTGAGTTTCGATATTTCAATTCAGACAGGGACACGACACTTGTCCCTACAGGCGTTAGCATCCATGGTTATCTCGCTCTATGAGATGCGAGTGATAACCGCACAAACCTTGCTCCAACGCTTGCGATTCCCCGGCTGGCAGAAAGCGTTGCAGCTCAAGCAGGAAGAACATGCTGCGATCGCACGCGCACAGCAAGAGGTAGAGGAAATCGAGTTTGAACGTCAACGCCAGCTCAACCGAGAAAAGAACGACCAAATGATTGATTTGGAACGTGAACGGGCAGACACCAAGGTTGAGACCGAGGAAGTCTCAACCGATGGCGATGTCCGACTCCAAAAAGAGAAACATGACGACGCTCTTGAACTTGAACGGCTCAAAGGTGAGGTTCAGTTGAAGGTCGCCAAAGCAAGATCACGATCATCAGGAGGGAAATAAAAGTGCAATCCATCTTTGCGACAACCCCAACGCATCAAACACCACCCCTTGAAACACCACCTAAAACTGAAACACCACCTGTTGAGGATAAAGAAACCACCACCGAGACCGAGACCCCCGAAGAAGCCAAGACCACTGAAGCTGTCGTGCGGATGCCCGATGGTCGGGAAGTCCCTGCTGATATATATTTCAAGGCACAGATGCAGGAAGAAACCGCACGCGACAATGCGGCACTCCGAGCCACCGGCAACGGTGCGCCTGAACCCGAAACTTCTCAACCCGAAACCCCGCCGCCTTGGAAAGTTCAAGTCGATGAAGATTCCTTCCAGTCGGATGTCGAAAAAGCCCTTGCCAACGGTCATAATGCGCTTGGCGATGAGGTCTCGAAAATCAATGAAGGTATCGCGTCTATCGAAAAGCAGCTCGGGACTTTGACGGAATCGACGACCGTCGAACAAACCCAGCGTCAGATTGAAGAAATCGAGCGCACGAAGGGCGTGACAGAGGCAGAACTCAAAGTCGTCTACGACGAATTCGGTGGCGGTATGAGTGATCTGTCTGCGCTTGCCGAGGTCGCTGCCTCCCGCAAGGCTGCCGACAAAGAGAGTTCAGAGCGCACGCAGACGGCGACCGAGGAACGCAGAGAATCGGTTTCAAAGGTTTCGGGGGGCGGCAATGCCCAGCCAAACGGATCGCCATCTGAGGAAAAGGGGCGCGGGCTGACGGGTGCGAGTCGGTACAATGGTGCTGCAATCGCCGCGAAATATAAGGCGTTTTCTTAGGTTTTTTTAGCATTAATTTTTTTAGCAATAGAGGACACAAAAATGGGCGAAGCAATAGCCAATTTAACGGAACTCCAGGCGTTTACATACGACCATTGTTCCGACATGATCACGGATAACATCTACCACAAGCACGTTATGTGGATGGCTGCGCGCGAGAACGAGCGCACCTATAGTGGTGGTGAGCATATCCGTGAATTACTACGCGTCGCGACTGACGAGCACGACCAAACCGGGGGTGCGGTCGATCGAACAGGTGCTTATGAGATTAAAGAAATCCCGATGCACGACGCTGCACGGTTCAAGCCGCGGTACTACGTCCAGACAATTCCGCTGTGGGACGCGGATGTCGCGGACAACGGGACTTCGGAGGTTCAGTATTGGGATTTCGTTGCCGCTCGCATGTCTGCGTATATGGCGGCAATGAAAGATAGATTCAGCCGTCATTTCTATGGCAAATCGGGTGGCGGGTTGCAAATTAACGGGTTGGGCGACATCTTTGAAAATGATTCCGTTTTCGGACAAATCGATCGAGCGGAGAATGAATGGTGGCGCGCCCATATCGATAAATCCGTAGACCCTCGTGCTGCGACGATAGACCAACTCGCAGGCATCTTTTCCGCTGTCTCTGATGGCGACGAAAAACCGAATATGATTCTCACGAGTACGCAGATTTGGGACCGGTATGAACGCATCTTGGATCCGCGGACCCGGTATGAACAGAATATGACGCTGGCGAATATGGGATTTGAACACCTCTCGTTTCGCAATAAGCCGATACTCAAAGATAAGAATGCCGATAGGGATGCAACCGATCGTCATAAGACGTATTTCTTGAATTGGGATCATCTGTCTATCCGTCCGCATATCCGCTATAACTTCAAGGAACATAACTGGGTGCGTATGCCTAAGTACTTAGGGCAATACATGCTCATCGTCTGGTTTGGCAATGTGACGTGTAAATCCCTGCGCAGACAAGGTATCGTTACAGACCAGAATCCGAAAGCGGCTTAAACAGACCTCATTCTGCTGCATCTTCATAGGAGATATTGACATGATAACCAGTTTACCCAAAGTCAATAAGGACGGCGTTTTAGCGATTCATCGCACCGCCCAAAATCGACTTGGCGAGTATTTTTGCAATAACGTAACCAACCGGCTATGGGTGTACGTGCGTGCAGATGTCGCGATCCCGAAAGGGGCGGGCATCGCGTCTGTCGCGCCAACGGCATTCACCGCGGGGCTACTCGCCGCTGCTGCGGGTACAGCTAAATTAAAGTTTGGTACTGCTGTTGACTTGGACACCGCTTTCCCGCGTGTACCCAACCAGCCGAGATTTTATGAGTATATGCATCTGACGCAGACCGGGGGCAGCCAACTCGGTGTCGTTCACGAGCACCGCGCCCGGGAATGCGATGTTCAATGGTATTCTGAAAATGATTTGAAATTGACAACGGCGTTAGTTGCGGATGCGGATGTCTCTTTCGCTGTCCCTTGGCTGGTGCGTATCGCAACGATGGGCGGCGATGTCATCGGATTCGCACAACGCGCCCTCAAAATCGGCGAATACTTTTGGGCACTCGTTGAAGGTGTCGGCTGGGGGATTGCCAGTGCTGCGGTTGCCGCAAACGCGGCTTTACGTATTGATGGCACTGATGGCAAATTAGATGCTCTGTCTACGGGGGCAGCTGTGATTCGGTCTGCGCCCTGTGCGTATTCGATTGACGCACAATCCGCCGCAGATGCATTAGTTCCGATTGTCGCAGCCGCACCCACGCGTATCGGGATTCTGCCGTTCCAAGGGGGACGTTCTCAAATCTCATACGAACATCCAAGTGCCAACTAAAAGGTGTACTGATGGACAGATCTGGAATTCGCGAAGCCGTTCGCGATATTTTAGGCGAGCAGCATGATGGGTTTTGGAAGGATGCGGAATTAAATCGCTATCTCCAACTCTGCTCGAACCGCCATTCCCAGGAAGCTCTTTCTGTGCCGACAACGGAGAACACCACTTCGTTGCCGGGCGTGCAAGAGTACGTCTTGCCGCCCTATTTCGGAGAAATGCGGCGGGTGCGTTGGCATACCCGCACGGGTGAAGTTAGGACGTTAACCAACGCTCCGAAAACCGATCTTATCAACCGAAGTGGCAGCGAATTTCATGCGTTCTCAGGCGATCCGACCGTCTATTACAACGACGCGGGTCGGATCGGGTTGTCTCCGATCCCCAACAAAAAGCCGCTCATTTCGGTAGCACCCGAAACAGAGAGGTGTGAGGACTGGCAGACGATCGCGACCGAACGCGATCCTGAGACCGATGCGGTGAATGAACTGTATTCTGAGGATGTCTTTGTGAAACTCGAAGATGTCTGCAATCTCCATTGCTCGCACGTTTCGCTGTGGATGCGGCGCAATGGGCGACCCGTGAACGGCGCAATTCGGTTACGTATCCATCCCAAGGGTCAACCTGATTACGCATACTGGTATTCAAAATACGTCAATGTCCGCGATTTAGGCATCCGTCCGGAATGGGTGCATTTCGACTTTACATTCGCACCCGTTGAGTTAACTCCCGAAATCGATGTCTACACCTTTTCTTTTCACGTCAATCAGGATTTCTACAGCGTCCCCCGTGCCGCCTATGGAGATGACGGCCCGCAGTTCGCAGTGGATCGTCGGGACGACACGCAAACTCTGTATTTCCAAATGCATGAATACCGGCAAGATATTGAACTCGATTTCTATAAAAATGAGGTTGAGTCGATAGACACGGATCATGAAGATTTGGAAGTCCCGGATGTCTATCACCGCACATTGATTAAGATGGTCGCGGCACGGGCACTGCGCAAAGGGAGTCGTGATTTGACGGCTGCGCTGTATTGGGAGGCGGAAGCCGAAAAAGAGATAAAAGCGGCGCGCGCACAGGCGGTGTTAAGGACACGGGGTCGGATACTGCGCACAGAAGGCGGGTCTCGACACAGTGGGCAGTCCGCCAGCTACGCAGACGGTCTCTGGCGAATTCCGGTAAATTAGATGAATATAGACAATTTTTCAGCAGCCATCATCGCCGCGGCAGCCTATTCTCGCCATAGAGATATTTCAGCTGTAGACGCTGCGAATGTTCGCCACGACGATGAAGGCGCGCTCATCGTGCGTCCCGGCTATCGGCGTATGCCGTCAGATAACGAACAGATTGTCTCTATTTTCGCACATTGGGGATACGTGTTAGTCGTGACACACGCCGGTGAACTCAAATGGGACACCGAGCAACGTCTGATAGATGCGCAGGCAGGGGATTCGCTTTTCAGGTCTTTTATACCCGCTCGGACCGGGTTTGATGTTTCGAGTCCGACACGGTTCATCGTAAACGAAAGTGAGGTGTTTCTTTCTAATGCTAACTCGCAGCTGAAAGTGATTTTTGAAAACGAGACAGATCCGGTTGCGTATCCGTTTTATTTACCGCCGCTGGGTCCGGTGTTGATTCGACGGGTGATTCCGCGGGCGGCGCGCGAATCGGAGAGCGAAAGCCCTTCTGCCGGGGGACATCCGAGATCTCGGTATCAACCCGGCAGAGATACCGAGGGGACACCGATTACATTGACAGATGATGTCTATATCCGATTACAGACGATTAAAACAGGCTCACAAAGCGAGGATCATTTTTGGTATTACCCGATTGAAGCCGTCGGTTTTTCCGTATTAGTCGAGACGCGCATTTCCAACGAAGTTGTCCTTGATATTACCATAGACGCAAGCCATCTCAGTTCAGATACAGACGCGGATTTCATTGATGTTTTTCAAACCCTGTCAACGGCGGCAACTTCAGACGCACTCTATTATTTTATAGGGCGTATCCCGTATCGAGTGGGGACTTATAGATTGAGTACCGTTAAAGATACCGCACTCGAAACACAACGGACATTGATAGAACCGCTCGCCGAACCCGCATGGCAACTCGCAGAAGCGTCGAATGAACGGCTGTATCTCAATACGGGCAAAGATAACCGGATCTGGATGACGCACTACGAGAACGGTGCTTCGTATTTTCGGTCGGTGACCGATTACGTGGATGTCAAGACGGGTGGATTTCGGATGACAGGGCTGAAAAAACTTCAGCAAAATGTATTAGCCGTGTACACAGAGAACCGGATCTATCTGTTGAGTATCGACCCAACGCCGGAGCAACATCGTGTGCTTCAAGTCATTAACTCTCGCGACGATACGGATGCCCCGATCGGTTGTTTCGCCCCTGAAAGTTTAGTGGACATCAACGGCTACCACTATTTTTTAGCACCCAACCAACAGGTCTACCGATTTGGGGGTGAACGGGTGCGATGGATGTCAGATTCCATCAATCCGATCCTTGTCAAAATGCCACGAACACCCTCGAAGAAAGCGATCGGATTCGCACGCGGCTTCATCTATTGTTTAGCGTACCCGTCAACACCGGTGAGTAGAGAAAATGATGCGATGCTCTTGTACGATACGCAGCGCAAGACCTGGTGGAAAGATAGCATTCGACTCTCAGAGGTGTCTAAAGGTCAAACGCAGTCTGAATACGCCCTGATCGATAAATGGCCGGCTTTACTGAATACCGGTGTCCGAGATAATGAAGAACGCATTGAATGGTACTGGCGCGGCAATAAAGTGCTGATACCGCTAAACACATTGATCCACAGCCTCTTTATCGGTGCCTTGCCTGAAGATATTGGCGAAGAATCCCTAACGATTTCGGTTGCTTTGAAAACCGAAGAAGGCGAGCAGACACAGACCCTCGAAATTGAAAGTGCCCTGGATTACTGGCAACAGTATGTCGGTTTCAACTTGAGAGGACGCTCCGTGCAAGTGACGATTTCGGGGACGGGTCGAATGAAGATAGATCGGTTGATATTCAATCCTGATCCATAGGTTAGAAAATGCGACACATCATCCCTTCACATCTGGATACACAACTCTACAATTCGCTTCGCTCGCTTGCCGAAGCCGTTGAACGCCAAGAGATCAAGTTAGGCACAGTACAGACTGTACGCAACCTCAAAGATGGCGATTTCGCATTTATTACTGAAAACGGGAATAAGTATTTTTATACAAAGAGCGACGGAAAGGTTTTTCGCATACTTTTCCTTGATGAAGATGGCGATGAAACCACAGAACAGCGTACCTTTTATTCGTCGGGGTTGGAGAGTCCGTTTATCTCTTCGCTTGGAGGGTAGCAGTGGCGGTTTTTCGGTTAGTCGAAATATCAGACCTCGATACCACGCAAGCACACTTCGCTTTTGCGACGGTCGATAGCGAAGTCTATTTGCGGTTCGGTCTCTTGAATTCTGATGACACCACGCTCATCAATTCGCTTATTGCTGACGGACGCGTCGGGTTTTTCGAGTCGGACGCAGAACGTGCGCAGGTTCGGATTCTCGCACGTAATGACGTTAACAACGGTCTACAGGTCGAGTCTGTTCCTTCAGCACTGTCTGTGGGCAGCGATTACGAGATTCGGTTCACGCAGTCGCGCCCTGGTCAAAATGTGGTGCCTGTGACGACACCGGGACCGATGGGAAGACGTGGCAGTTTCTGGACGACGGATGATGCGTTTCCGTTGAATCCGCTGACAAATGATCTGCATCTGTTCTCGGCTGCCGTTGCCGAGGGGTTGGTGTGGCTCGATAGTGATGGCACGACAGATCTGACGGCTGCAGTGGGGGGCGATATAGCGCAATATAACGGCACGGCGTGGGTGAAGCGGCTTAACATTCCGCTGGGTGTCACCGCTGCTACCGTACCGGGACCGATGGGAACGCGCGGGAGTCTCTGGACGACAGATGATGCGTTTGCGTTGAATCCGCTGACAAATGACCTGCATCTCTTCTCAGCTGCCGTTGCCGAGGGGTTGGTGTGGCTCGATAGTGATGGCACGACAGATCTGACGGCTGCAGTGGGGGGCGATATAGCGCAATATAACGGCACGGCGTGGGTGAAGCGGCTTAACATTCCGCTCGGTGTCACCGCTGCTACCGTCTTAACGGCGATGCAGGCGATGACGGATACACAGAAGGCACAGGCACGTACGGCACTCGGTGCTGCGATTGTACAACCCACAACAGCGTTGTCGTATTCGACACGTTATAATTTGAATTCTGCAAATGGTAGTCCGAGAAAATGTTTGTATGTACCCGGATCAAACTATCCTGTCCAAATAGGGAAATTTCTCAGCAATCGTGTTTATCAGTATAAAACAACGGGTACGTCCGCCACAGGATCTCATACTTTTATCTCTAATGTCAGAGGGGTAGACTACAATTCAAATTTGCAACAGGTATGGGGGGTTCCGGCTAGTTCAAATTATATTTACCGTTATAATACTAGTTTCGGTAGCCTAAGCTCAACCGGCTATGCGCTGAACGCGAACAACGTGCATCCGCGAGGGATGGCACATGTCGCGAATGTCGACGAGGTGTGGGTTGCCGATTACATCGATCGCTTATTCTATCGACATGACGATTCAGATGGCAGTTATATCGGGACGTATCCGCTAAATGCAAATAACGGTTCTGCGGGGGATATGACGTATCTTCACGATATTCAGGAGGTGTGGGTACTCGATCTCATCGATAAGAATATCTACCGGTATAACACAACGGGTGCTTTTCTCGGTGTGTTTTCTCTGACTTCCGATAACGGCGATCCCCAAGGAATCGTGTATGTGCCGCCAACGGATAAGGTTTGGATACCCGATGCTGCAGATAATAAAATCTATGTTTACAACACCACCGCGGCTTCGACTTAGCGGTGATTATGTGGGTTAATCCAGAGATATATTTTTTTTTCAGGGAGGGCAGTCTCAGGGGTATTGACGCTTTCAGGAAATACTCTTACGGCGAACACTATAGAGGTTAAAAGCGATGCGTAAGCATCGTGCGAAACGATTTCGGAGATGTATCCCAGTGTTGAAAGTTGAAAATTTACAAATTGGGGATGCGATTTTCTGCTCGGCACACACATTCTCTCGCGTCCGACCTGTCTGGTCATGAAAGGGCGTTTTAGCCATGTCGGGCTGATACGGAGAGCTATTGAGACACTCGGTCGGAAAGCCGTTGAAATTGATACGTTGATATTGATATTGTCAGCGAGAATGCATGAGGTTCTAAATGGAGTGGGAAGTTGTTGGTTTTGAAATAGTTATGGCTCTTTTCTTGGCAGGTTTAATTCCAATCGGGATAAAGTTATTCAATGCCCTCAATAAGATTCTAAATGTCATGAATAAATCATCGGATACGATGCTCATTGTCTGTCAATCAATCAAGGATATTAATGAAGAATTTAGCGAGGCACGTGACCGTGATAGAGAAATTCAAAACGAATTATCCCATATAAAGCGATCTGTCGATAGCGATATTGACAAAAGACTGACAGCTATTGAGCAACAGGTTCGAGATTATATTCAAGAAGATAGGAAACTCGATATTAATTGAGGAAGATGTTCGACGGCATATCCATGAGGATAACCTCAAAAAATAGGAAAGGACTGAAGAATTATGTCTTTAGCAGTAGATGCGAATCACAAGGTTATAATGTCGAGTGAGGGGGATCCGATAGGCGGTTATTTTCAGTTGTCTACGGCGCAGAAATCTACGACTGCTTGGAATCGTCTGATGCCACATGGCAACGCTGCGTCGGTTGTTTCTGATAACGATCGCCAGTTGAACATCGGCACGTTGCGGACGGATGTGTTGAGTGTGCGAAATTGGAATTTGATGATTCTTAATGAGGGTTATTTCGAGCAGCATCGGATTAAGGAATATAATAACAGTATTCTGACGTTAGACAAACCTTTGAATAACTTTGGAGGCTTAAAGACGTTAGACAGTGCTATAGAATTTGTGATCTATCCGTCATTAGTAGTTCCGATGGGCATCTTATACTTGCCGTCGGTTACCGCGGACTTCTTGGAAATAGGTGTTGCCGAGGAGAATGTGTATAGCCCGACTCCGAAGAAGTATGTGGAGTTGAAGGCAGATCAGCAACTGAGTATGCCCACCCTGCAGATTCAGAAGATTTTTTACAAGTTTACAAATCTTACAAACAGTGCGACCCATGCGATGTCATGGGGCGAGCACCACATATATTCATGAAATAAGGAGACGGGTTTCCCACGCCTGCCAAACGCTTAGGAAACCCGAGGGTTGTATGAAATTACTATGCTGGTTACACAAAAAACGGTACAAGAACCGTCTGAAAAGAGCGATCCTCTACGATCGCAAAGAGGTGAAGCAAAATGAAAATGAACAAAGAAACGTGGGACGAGATACAGCAGACGATTCTATTATTAGCTTCTTTTGGGATGTGGGTCATGTTCGAGCACTGGTGCTATGTGAATCAAGGATATGCCGCGCTACCCCACACAGGTGCGGTGCGACTTGTGCTAACAAACCTTGTTACAGGTTTATTCACCTACATCTATACGAAAAGTCAACCCCCTGATAGCAACGGGGGAAACGGAGATAAAACACATGCCAAAAATGACTGAATTTGAGATAAAGCAACTCGATCTATTGGGACAAATCAACGATAAACTGGGTAAGGTTTTACTACCCGGTCACATCGCGAAACTCGCAGAGCTGACAGGTTTCACCAGAGACCCCGAAATCCCTGAAAGGATAGAAACACCGTCAATTATAGAAATAGATGGCATGCAAACCCCGTGGGTGCTTGGGGGTTTGCCGTGGGACGGCAAAAGCGAGATATACGATGAAGACGAACTCAAAGACTTTCTCGGTTTCAATCCTAACGATGATGATCCCGATGGTAAATCGTGGTGTGCTGGTTTCTGGTTAAAGATTCTTGAGAAATTAGGTATAGACACGACCGGACTGGATTTATCTGCGATGTCTTTCGCCAACTACGGCACTGAAATTAAATATGCCAACACTGCGGATATACCCAACGGTGCATTCCTGGTCTTCCAGCCGAAAGCGGGGGTTAAGACCCGGATCAGTCATGTCGGTGTCAAAGTAGATGACGATCAACTGTTTGGTGGCAATCAGGGCGATTCTGCTAAGAAAAGCAATCTGGCGTGGTATCTGGCGAATGCAGAACTCGTTGGGTGTCGCTGTCCCAAAGGCTACAAACTTGTATAGAAACCATGAGAATACGGCAGGACGGTTTCATCTTAGAGATCCTCAAAGGGGATAAATTTACGGTAAAACTCGAAGACGACGCACAGCATGAGGTCACTGCGACCCTGTGTGGCAAGATGCGGATAAACCGGATAATTTTATGCAAAGGCGATGGAGTCATTGTCGAACTCTCACCCTACGACCTCTACAAAGGTCGCATAATATGGAGACAAAAAAAATGAACGACCGAATGCTTAACCGAACCACTCTTTTCACACTGCTCATCGCATTTATGGCAGTGCTCTTTTTAACAGCCGACACTTCTGCACAGTGGGAGGAACTGCCTTCAGAAGGTACTACCGTTGACTTTTCGCTAACAGCAAATAAGAAAGCGCAGTCTGTGTATGGCACGGCGATCCATGCGGGGAAGTCCTACTGGGCAGGCATCAACGGCACACAGATCAGCCATGAGGGAGAAGTCCTCTCACAAGATCTCGCTGCCCGGGTCCAAGGTGGCAGAGATTTTGCGGGTGTCTCGATACAGGCTTTCGCCGAAGTAAGTCGCGATATGGAATCCGAGATCACGACGGCGATCGGGGCGTATCTGCGGAAGATTATCGAGATGAACAAACTCGCTATCGTGTTAGGCGGTGGGAGTTACGTCGAGCGTGACCAGTTTGCCGAAACCGCGACGTTTGACGATGCATCGACAGATACATCCGTCGGCGGTTCGGAAATCCTACCGTACTGGCTGCTGATTTTCGGGGGCGAGTATGATTTTTCGGAGACCATCGGACTGTACGGCAAAATCATCGGTAAGCCGCAAGCGAATTTCTCACGTCTCGGCGGTATTTTCGACATCGGGGCGGATATTGTTCTCAATGACGAGTGGACACTGAAATTCCAATCGACGAGTGAGTTTGAGTGGATAGACGGTGAAACCCACACGTCAACGGATAATTCCGTGATCCTGTCGCTGAACTTTTAAGTTGAGAAAATTCTTAGAAAATGTTAATATGTAAGTGTAAACTATTTGGAAATGTAGTTTACTAAAATCAGGTTGCTTACTTTGTTGCTTGGGCGTGGCTTCGGTCACGTCCGAGTTAAAAGACGCATGTAAGAACCCTTGCCAGGAGACCCCTATCACAGCACACATCTCTCTTGTAAATTCAGTATAATTGTCAACTTATGGGTGGTAAGAAGCCGCCCGCCAATTTGAAAAAGCGTGGCTGCAGGGGCCCGGGGTGTTCGCTTGGTGGTGTCACCCCAAACCCTGTTATATTCTACCATATAAGGAGTTAACGATGAATGAAGTAAATGGGACACAACGTGCAGAAAAATGTGGACAGAAAGCCGCCCGTGCGGAATTGTTGAAGCGGGTGCAATTTGATTTCACGTATAAATCGAATTTCAACGATGAACAGAAAGCATTCTATAACGGGGTGAGGACACGTTTTGAGGATTTCAGGAAGGAGATGGACGATCTACTCACGACGATTCCGAAAAGGTCTTGCAACGTGATGCCTGCTTTTAGCATACACTACACCTGCTATAAGTATGCGCTTCGAGAGGTAGAACGCCGATGTAATGCTGCGATCGCGAATGACTGGGCGACGGGTGATCCGTTGGGCCCCGAAGAAACAACAGAAAATATAGTATATGATGGCCCGTCGGGTGGCACGGAGTTTCGGAATCGGGTCTGCGATGAAATATCGAAACGCAGTTCCGAGTTGATCTGTGAGCTGGTGCAGTTTCTACCGCTGGGTAACTCGTTGAAGATCGCGATCACGCGCATGGCAGATGTCCGGGGCTGGCTCTTGGATGCGGTCAACCTGCATTGGAAAGAGGAATGAAGATTTTAGCAGTGGGTCGTGGGTTTGTCGGAACAGCATTGGCTCGCGATGTAAATGTTGATGTCGTCTCACATACCGATCCGTTCAAACACAATGCGAATTTCGATGGATACGCGGCTGTCGTTAATTGTGCGGGGATTGCCGGTGAACGCAAATGTAGGGAGGCAGCTCCGGATGATGTCCAGATAGCGAATGTCCATGTTCCGACGGAATTGTTTTATTTTGCCAACGAAATCGGTGCAGTGTTATTCCATCTGTCTACAACTGGGATGTATAGACCGCAAACATGTCCTGTATTGGAAGGCTTTCAAAAGCCAAATGAAGAATCACGTGTCGCTCCATATAATGCGTACGTTAAATCAAAGCTTGTAGCGGAAAAACACCTTGTTGTATGTGAGTGTTGTTATGTTCTTCGCGTACCTATGTTTGAAGACGGAGTGCGAGCAAAAGCAAAAGATTGGGACTCGGTGCAGGACACATATCTGAGCCTGACCTCGCCGACACACCTGTTATCCGTGATTCGTATGTTTCTTGAAAAGCGACCGGAATTCGGGTTATACAATATCAGTGAGAAGGTTGTCTATCTGCCTGATTTTATTAAGTCGTTGGGTATAGATATTCCAATCGAAACCCAAGTGCGAGAAACAATGACATCCGCCGTGCCGATTTCAACGCAAAAAATTGAGAGGTGCATATCAAATGGCAAATGAGAGGAAGATACTCATACTTGACATTGGCAACTCAAAGACAAAGTGTTATGTGTTTGGTATTAAATCTGAATCGGAAGTTGTAGAAGTACACGCTGAAGTCAAATCGACCAATCGGGGTCATCCCTGGGACTTGGTTGATACGTGTAGAAATATGATCCTCTCTGCGACAAAAACCCATCAACCCCAATATGGCATGATTACTGCGTTTGGGGACGCGTTTGTTTATTATGATCCTGAAAACAACAGCAGGCCTCGATTCGTATTCGCTGATGAGGCAGTAGAGACTCCGAAAATAAATTCCTATGGACGCTATGGTTTCCCGACAGGCAATATTTCTATCACGGGTGTCACTTCCTTACGTAAAAAACACGGTGCGGAATGGAAGAACATCGTGCCTGTCAATATTGCGATCGGTGCAGCATTGTGCAACGAGGATGATTTTCGGAGTTGGGATTTTACACAAGCATCTGCGTCTGGAGATTTCAATTTTTTCGATAGAACGGAATTGCTGACCTGCAAACCGTACGATTGGATTGGACATTTTTCGGGTATGCCGATCCTTGCAGGCGGGCTGGATAACGCCTTCCTGGATACCATAGAGCAGACTCCTTATATTGTCGCCGGTACATGGCTTGTCGTTTCGGCGATTCGGGAAACCTTTGATCCGACAGCAGATCGACGTAGAGGTGGTGTTCGATGGCTGCTTTCGGGTGAGGGTCGATACCTCGCACAAACTGTGAGGCGTTCTCAGCGACCGTTAACAGACGGGGTGGCTCAGCGTATAATCGATGACTTGGAATTAATGATGGATTCCGATGAGATTCCTCGACAGATTCGGGTTTTCGGTGCATACTCGAAAGAGCTTTTTCAAAAACTCAAAGAGAATCAGTGTGATAGATTTGATTTTCATTTCAAATCTTACGGTGAACAGCACAGATCAGCAGCTATCTATGTTGCTCGCAAGATGGGGATATTCAATGAAGGTTATACGAATGAACTTACTTCGTCACCAGACGCGTAGGGATTTTGGTAATGGTGCGCTTGTCGCGATGGATGTTCCATACGAGGAAATTGTTGTGTGGGAAGGAAAAGACGCGTTTTCATACGAGAAAACGTATCAACTGTATGAGGATGCTGTTGCGGACGGGTTTGTGCATTTTCAATATATGTTGACGGACTACGCTGACGACTGGATGCCAATTGCCTTTGCCTCGCATCATTGGAATTGGTGTCGAATTTTACGATATATCGCCACGGAACTGTGTGAAACTGCGATCGTGCTTCTTGATGACATTTATTTCTCGAAACGTTTTGAAGTGATGATAGACATCCGGGATTATGCCGAACAAATGGCTGCCCATGACGAGACACCTCTCAAAATCGTAGGACTCAACTACAACGACCGCGCGAAACCTGAATTCCGCGTGCCAAACGCAAAGCTTATCCCACCCGATAACAGGTTATTCCGGGGTATCCCTTCTAATGCTTTTGACACTGCGTCTATCATAACACCATTAGGGGCAGAATGGCTGCTTGAAGAATGGGTTCGTCTCGGAACAGAATACCATATATACTCCCCGATCTTAGAACACACCTATACTGTGGAGTTTCGGAGATTCGGTGTAGATATATTTTCAGGTATATATTGCGTCGGCCGTCCGGAGTTTATCTGTTACATGAACAAATCGGTTGCGCCAAGCACGATGCACGTAGAGACGGACACTGGGACAGATTTCAGTCGGTATATCCGTCCAGCAAAAGAAACGCAAAGGGTGCATACATGATAATTAAACATTTCGTTAAAAATCTCAAACGCAGATTCCTGCGGTTAGGGATATTCCTCGCTGCGAGTGAAGGACTCGGTCTTCCGATGAAGGATATGACTATCTGCTATTCCGTGGATGCCGCAAAGTTTAAAAATTGGGAAACGCTTTGTAAGTTTGCGAAGGGGTGGGGCTTTGATTGGGATTCTGTTTCTCAAATGGAGACGTTTCCAGATCGACCTGACGCGGGTATCCGCAAGCGTGAAGGTGCATTACGCTTAACATTTGACATTCTTTTAAGGCATATTTCGGAGCAACCCGAGGGGTGGTATATCCTTTGGCACGATGATTTTATCCCTAATGTTGACTACAACGCATATAGCGAACTGTATCGGAATATAGGTACACGCTCAGAGGTGCAGATTGTGGCGGGTGAGGCGGTCAAGTATACTTGGGAGGAAGGGAAAAAGAGAAGAAACATTGGCAGATGGAATCGCAGAAGGGCGCGTGTACACCCGGAATTTCCACTTCATCGAGGTGTCTCCGGTATGGAGAACGACGCGCATCTCGCTGTGACCCCTGAAGGTGCGAAACATCTTCTTGGGTTGTTTCAGGGGGAACATGCAGGTAAAGCTTATGAATATAGTCTCTTTGAATTGTTGCCGGCTTCGGATCGCCATGTTTGGACGGATTTGCGTCTTAAAGTAGATAATTTGTGGGACATAGTTGGCGGCGATATATGGGCAGATGGTATGCAAAGTCGTGTCGGCTGGAACTTGGCATGGGATGCGCTGCGAACCGGCAGGATTCTACCGCTGGATCCGTCTGAAATGAAAATCAGGGAAGTCTGCGGGGCAGAATGGGATTTGATGATCCCCAATTCCCAAACAATAGAGAAGGTTGTATGAACGTTTTAGCAATCGGCGCACATCCTGATGACATCGAGATAGGATGTGCCGGTGTACTCCTGCAATTGAAAAAGATCAAGAATGCGAAGTTATACGTGCTTGTGTTAACAGAAGGCAAAGGGACTTTTGCCGATGGGGATCGGTTAAAGGAGCAGGAAGCATCCTTTAAGATACTCGGTGTTGATAAACACTATCAAGAAACTTTGGAAGATGGAGACATTCATCTTTTGACGGCTATTCGGATAATCGAGGAAGTCGTTGATGAAGTGAACCCAGACTATATCTTCAGCCACTACGAGAATGATACGCACCAAGACCACAGAGTTGTGGCGCAAGCGACGCAAAGTGCGTGTCGGCATTGGAATAATCTGCTCTACTATGAATCCTACTCGGCAATAGATTTTTCGCCGGGAGTCTTCGCAGATATTGAGGAAACGTTGTCAAAGAAGTTGGAATGTCTTGCGGCATACAAATCACAAGAAGCCTATATGCAGCTCAAGGAAAACGTCTGTGCCAAAGCGATCGTGCGATCACAAAGAACGGGGTTTAGCTGTTGTGAAGCATTCGTCCCTGTCAAGTTGCAGTTAAGGGTAAAGGTCGAACTTGTATGAGGTATGTGATTTGTTCATCAGAAAGGACACGTAGCAACCTCCTCTGTAGTCTCCTGCGTTCTTTAAAGGTGCTCGGGCAGCCTTACGAGTGGAACACAGATTTTATTAGGGACTTTATAGACCACAAAAAGTTTCTTTATCAGTGTACGACAGATAATATTTTAGGGCTAAAGTTGATATCAGGTGGGTTTTCTGATATTAGTAAGTACCTTGATTTCGGAGGCTTCTTTGATAGATATATTTATATCAGGCATCCTGATCCGTTATGGCAAGCCATCTCCTTGTTGAGAGCAGAAAAGACTGGGAAGTATGCGGAATACAGAGTCACTGAATTCCAAGAGCGAGACCCTGGAAATACCATGATATGGGAGATGAAAGTAAGCGATGAGGAAATATGCGACAAACTCTCTTATCTGTATCATAAGCATCAAGAATGGCTACACATTTTTAGATCGCTTAAGATCGTACCTCTCACGATCTGGTATCATGAGTTAGGAACTTTTCAACAGCAAAAGGCAACGCTTGGAAAACTTGTAGAATTCCTCGGTATCCACAAGAAATATAAGTTCACTAAAGATGCCAATCAAGCTATGTTTGTCCAGTCTGACGAGTGGAACGAAAAAACTTACGAAGCATACCTTTCCAATTTCAGGTAGAATATGTACCATTATCTAACAACACCTTTTTCTGTAGATTTCAATGTGAATACGACACCTTCATTTACACGGCAAGTCAACGGGATGTCAACAAAAACGAATGCCGTCAGGCATGCGCTCGACTGTCAAGTAATTTCGCGTGTCAAGGATATAGCGACACTCCCGAAAGGCGACTTGATTATAGAACCTCTATTTTTCAAGAGTCATCCGGACTCTGTTGCTGAAGACGATTCAGATTTATTTCAAGACCGTCTCAAAGCGATTCAGACCTATGCGGGTCGTAAAATGCTGCTGTGTTCAGAGATGACACCGCTCCGCTGGACTGGGGAAGCAGCGAGAAAGATTTTCGCAGAGATGGAATATGTTTTTGCGTCATGTCGGTATCAATCCGATTTGCTCAAAGCGATTGATGTTGAGGTGAACAAGGTCGTCTACGAACCTGTCAACGAGTTTTTATTCTATCCATGCGCAGAGAAGCAAAACTGGGTTGTTGCCGTCGGTTCGCCCACGCATGTTAAAAATACCGAAGCCGTTATCGACGTATTCTCAAAACTTTCTGAGACATCTGATTTGAAGACGATTTTCATCGGTTCTCCGATCGTTTGGGCTAAAATAACAAACATGAAATATGAAACAAGCTTCGACGAAACGATGAAAAATCTTGAGAGGTTGAAGGAAGTTTGCGACATCTATTACACTGCGTCCTCTCAGATATTTATCTCTTATATCCTCAGCAAAGCGAAGTATTATGTGAACTTTGCGTATCATGAAACGTGCTGTCGAACAGCGATGGAGGCACTTTTGTCGGGTGTCGGTATCTTAGCGGGGAAACACCCTGTGTTTACGGAATATCCGTGTATTGCCCATGGTTTAACATCTGATGAATGCGTGGAACTCCTTTTATCCGAACCGGCAGTGGATTCAGAGTCAATCCGTAACTGGGCGTTGTCACATGTAAGCTATGCGGCGTTCCGAAAAAGTTTTTCGGAGGTACTTCAGCAGTGATAGTCGATTATCTTGTTCCTGAAGCATACACATCCTTTGATCTCGAATCTCGCCGCAACTCTGGGGGTGGGATGATGCCGAATATCAACGCTCGTTCAACAGCCCTTGCGACGCGGTACAAGGTAAACCTTACAAACAACGTATCTGAGTTATCCAGCGACTTTTGTCTTGTGGAGTGTCTCTGGTTTGCCCAGGCATGGAACCCGAATGTATCTGAAGCAGAATTGAACGCCCAATATGTAAAAAGGGTGGACGCACTTTGCCAAACAAAGTCAACAAAAGTGCTTGTCTGTACGGAATTGCAGATACTTCGACTTCCTTGGTGGGTACGCGGCAAGATAAATCATTATTTTGCGGGCATTGTTGTAAATTCTAAAAGTCTGTGGGACATTATTGTGGCTTTGGACATGACCCCGATCGGCTACCTTAACGATGCGATTGATCCCTATCTGTTCCGACCGGGTAAGAAAACAATGTCTGTCATCTTCCTTGGGGCCCTAAAACATATCAAAAACCCGTATACCATTTTTGATGTATTTCATAAGCTGGAAGGCACGGGTATCGAGAGAATCTGTATTGGGTCTGCTGCGATCTGGAGTAACGAAAAGAAAGTGGAAGATGCTGAGCTTGGCAAGGAAATTAAAGCATGTACGGATGTCTGGATTCCTAATGCATCCTATGTCAAAACCGCTTATCACATTTCCTCGGTATCGATAGGTATAAACGATACGTGGCACGATGTTTCGTCTCGAAGCAATCAGGAGGAGTTGATGGCAGGTATTGTCTCTGTTGGGGGGCGACATGAGGTCTTTAAGGAGAGACCAGGCATTCATGGCTTAGAGACTGCGGATCAGTTTGTCCAGGCGATTCATCAGTTGACAGAAGGCTATACGCGGATACCCTATGAGTTGTGTGCGGCAAGCCGAGAATGGGCAAAAAAGCATCTATCGACGGACGCATTCTTGCGACAATTTGACGAAATTATCAGGAGTGTCTATCTATGAGTCAGGATTATCTTGCAATTCGGAAAATTTATCAACCCCATACCCGTCACATTTTAGAAGTCTGTACATCCGATAGTGAGGAAAAACTCAAGGAATTTACAGCTGCTTTCAGTGAAGCGTGTACAATCGTTGATGCCCAGTTCTATTACACGAATCCCCTTCTTTTTGTGTTTGTAGAACCCGAAGATTGCGTTGATTACACGTGTTTGTTTGATAAGTATTTCTTGATTCCACCCCGTTTTTATGATACAATCGAGATTGACGTGGAGTGTTTAGCTGTCAACGCGGCTTTTGTTAAAAATGTCGGATCGCTTTCTTATGTTTCCCAAAATGCCCCTCGTTTGAAACAACCCAAGGATGAGTTTGGAAATAGTGAAAGTCAAGACCATAACACCATATTTGATAGCCTTTTTAGAGTTTATCAAGAAAAAGGGCTTTATGTGATAGGAGTGAAAGATGTTGAGCCGCAAGCGTAAGAAAAAACTTCTCGGTATTGTTCAAAATGTCAGGCGAAAGCAGAAAGTAAGGGAGGAAACCCTGAACTTGCATACGCTGATTCCATTGGCTGCCGTGTTCGGCATGCCAGACGATACTTCAGATTTTTCCTTTACAGTATACGGGACAGGTCAAGGCACCCAAACCTAAAGGATTGGGCTTGTGCTTCGTAGACCGCAGCGTTTCCGAAGAAACGTCTTACGCAGTCTCCACAGGGGGACCCAAGCAGCCCCGAAGGATATTGATAGCCGCGTTTACGTCTCTATCGTGGTGGGACCCACATTCAGGACACGTCCACTGTCTATCTGAAAGCGAAAGATTTTCGTTGTGATACCCACAATCGCTACAAGGTTTTGATGTAGCCGTCCACTGTCCGACTTGAAAGAATTCACGATTATGTTTGAAACACTTGAACTTCAATATCTCAACGAACTGTCCGAAGGCGAGGTCAGAGACTTTCCGTCCCCAGAGGCGTTTCATACCCTCAAGGTTGAGCATCTCGGTCGCGATGCGGTCAAACCTTCGGCAAAGGTCGGTGGCAAGTTTCCAATGCCAGTCTCTGCGTTGGTTGGCAACTTTACGGTAAAGTCTGGCAAGTTCTCTGACGGCACGCCACCAATTGCCAGAACCTTTCTGCTTGCGACTCACAGCTTTATTGAGTGTTCGGAGTTCATTCAAGGACTGCTTCAAGGGTTGCGGATGCTGTATCTTCTCACCGGTATTGAGCGTCAGATAGGTATCCAGTCCGAAGTCTGCGCCTACACTTTCACCTGTAGCGGGCAAGACTTCTTTGGATGCGTTATCTGTAACAACGGACAGCCAATACGTCCCAACACGGTCGCGAAGAATTTGGATATAGCGGACGTTCCCGTGCCAATCGCGATGGTGGTGATACAAGATGTTGCGACGCTTGAACACAAACTTCTGTTTGTCAGGACACCATTCTTTGAAGGACAAGCGAATCGTGCCTTTCGGTATTATAGAAGGTTTTCCGTCTTTGTGTTCTTCAAAAACCTTATATCCTGTTTGGAACTTCGCAGAACGGTATTTCCCTCGCTTCTTGAACTTCGGGGGACCGACACGTCGACCGCGCCGTCCATTTTCAAGCCAATCAAAGAACCGTTGGTAGCCGATATGGATACGGACAATCACTTGGTCAAGTGTGTCGCGGGGGATCCACGCCCAGTGTTTATGAGTGCGTTGGAGCAACTTCGTCAAATGCGGTTGCAGCCGATACCGACCGGCGTACTTCCCATACATGCGATAGTATCGCTTCTCCAAACGCAGAAAGTGGTTGTGAACATCGCACAAGTCATCAAGCAAGTTGCCCAAGCGTTTGATTTGCGGGTGGTCGCGTATCTGATATTTATCGGTTCTCATGGTGCTACCAGTTACCAGTTTTTTAACCCTTACAAGTAGGTAGAGCAGACCGTAACCTTGCGATTACGCTTGTAAATCTGCCCTAACTGGTATAGAAATTATATCACATTTTGGACCGAAAGTCACGTTTAAAACAAACCTTTGGTCCTTTCCAAGAGGGCGGTTTTTCCTCCCAAGTCTAAAGACTTGGGTTTCCAAACCGTAAAATTGATGATGAGGTGTTTGATGAAAGTTAAATTATTTGCGGTTCTGATATTGCTTTTCTCCTGTGTTTGTGGGTGTAGTGATGAATACATGTCTCAACCCGTGAAGACAGTGTTTTTTACGCCGCCTATTTTGCTCAATTCTGCACCCGCAGATGGGACGATCGGTCCGGTACCCGAAGATTTAGCGAATTTGCTGTGGGGCGATTTGGACGCTCATATAGAAGATCTCGAGGATGTCCTCGATGACGGTATCCTCGAAACTGACGAGGGGCCGGTTCATGATACATCAAATCTTCTACCGAAATACCTTAGAGGTCGGATTGCCGAGATACGTGAGCACCGGGCATTCTATGGAAAATATATCAATGCCGGGGGTGTTGCTATCCTTGGAAATGCGGATTTAGATGATATTTGTTTCTATACCGCACGCGATGCAGTTTTCAAAATGACATCCAAAATGCCTGTACTTCGAGAACACCTTTCACCGATTGAAGGAGAGCGTGAAAACCTTGCTGGAATGTTAGCGGTGCCGGATAGTGAGTTCCGTATGGTTATTCATGATCCGGCGCATAGTGAAGATATTCCTGAATGGAAATTAGGTCAAAAGGGGAGTCCCCTTGGGGCTTGCGGTCTTGAGTTCTGCCACGCGACAACCCATATATATGAGGATCACAATGGCAATTCTGTCCTGAAAATGAATATATTCGTTCATGAGTTCGCACACGCAATACAATTTGCACTCAATCTTGTGGATCCGACCTTCACAGAACGGCTGAAAGCTGCCTATCAGGATGCGAAAGAGAATGAGGATAGTTACTGGGGGGCTTATCTGGATGGAGCGAACTCGGCAGAGGCGAATGGCAGAGAGTATTGGGCATGGTGTTCTGCAAGGTTTTTCACACGGTTTTCGCTACCCACGAAGTTGGGAGAGTATCATCATACCCTTTTTCGTGAAAACGATCCGCTCATGTATGAATTGCTTAATGACATTTATGATTTTCATTACATAGAGAGTCCTCTTGTTAACCAATAAACATTAGGGTTGATGGATAGTGAGAGTGCCAGTATAAGTCGTTGTGACGGTGGGTGCCGGCACTGTGCCTGTCAACAAGCCATTTCTTACCTGTGATCTCGGTTGTAACCCTGATGGCAGCGGCGGCGAAAACACATAGGATGTGGGCAGAACCGTTCCCGGCTGATCCGCTGTCCACACAACAGAGAACCCCGTTGCCGGGGGTTCGCCACACACATAGGTGAACGAGACGGCAAAATAATACGGCTGTGAACCGGAGCCGGCTGATTGAACAGTGACCTCTACTGAGGTGATTGAAGCATCAATGCCACCACCTACCACACTAATGACAAAGCTATCAAAACAAAAAGCCATGGTTGATTCTGCCTTTCGAGTTTTCTATGAACTCCCTGATTTGGTGTCACCTGTCCCGCAGGTAGATATCCCAATTCCTGATTGTATCGGTCTTATTCCCTTGTTTGCCGATGCTTACTTTAGAACGCATAATTTTCCGGCGTATCTCAAAGCTGCGATCTATTCACGACAGAATTTCCTATTGCATACAGATGCTCGTGAAACCCAAACGGCACTTAAGTTATACATCGAAAAGGCTTTAGAGCCGGAAGTGCTCCCTGTTCTTGCAAAGAATGGACTTGATCCCAAAACAGATGTTCTGTGGTTTGATGTGCCGCCGCTGCCGGATACACTCTTGGGCACTTGGAGCAGATATGGCAAGAAAACAAACTTGTTCTTTGATCCACAGTTATCGAGTTATGAGCGAGTGGTATTTTGGGATGCCGATTTATTCACTGTCAATGCACCGCAATTCCGTAACATCTTTGCCCGTGTTGCCAAGGAAACCGATTTCCTGCTTCTGCGGACATCGACACTCCGAAGGCGAGACTGGCGACCTTATATGATCCGAAAATCTGTAAAAAATGTTCGCTACAGTGGGCTTACCATCCAAGACATTTTCACACGTGCAGGGTTAGGGCGTACTCTACAGGAAATACCCGGAGACATTGTCAAGCCTTTCAATGCGTTCGGTATTTATCCAGCAAAGCGTTTTCATTCAGAGCATCGACCGTTTGTCGAGTGGATTGCTATGCATGCGCCTTATATTGGTGATGATGAATTTTGTGTCGCACTCGGATCTGCGAAGTTCAATATATCGTTTGGATCGCTGCGTTCTTTGTGGGGATTGACGTGTAAATATATAGGTGAATACCTTATAGGGGAGACCGAGACGGCCTTTGTGCATGGACGCACAATTCCTTCACAAGAACACATGCTGACAGAGCTGCTGCTATCGATAACTTAATTCCCCACGATATCTGCGGCTTCTGCAATAATAAGTTTGAGGGTATGCGTATCGACACCCGTTTCTCCAAGTTGATTTGCTTGTGCTTGATCATAAATTGGCACAGTGCAGTGAAATAGAGCGTTTTTAGTCTCAGTTGGCGCTTGTCCTTGTTCAGGTGCCGGCGGATCAAAAGTGCGTCCGGTGACATTCGGTGGCGTGCCAGTCCCACCGGTACGCACCTTTGTATACTCACTTGCGAATTTAGTACGGGGTGGTGCGCCGATTTCATAACTAAAAGCGACAATCACATTTGCCGTTTGACCTGTAGGTGCTTGATAGGTGGGTGGATCAAATTCAGTAAAAATCATTAAATCGCAGTTTACAATACCTCCGACAACGGTGATAACGAATTGGTCAATACAAATAGCCATGAGTGGCTCTCCTTATTTTGGACTT
>CBDFHT010000003.1:0-4930 GCA_965247655.1 Candidatus Poribacteria bacterium
CCGCGGCGATGCCGGTGATTTTGCGTGGGGCGCGAAACTCAAAAAGACCTTCCTCGGCAGACACGACATCCAGTGGGACGAAGTGCAAGCCTTCATTTCTGAGAAATGGAATGTTGACGATACCTTCACGCTTTACGAACAGCTTTCCATAGGCCAACTCCGAACACTGCATAACCTCATTCTGACAGAGGACGCTGGCTTGATTGCCCGATGCCAAGAGCTGGCAAAAGAGCGGAAAACCCTTGAAGCCGCCAAAGCCGATATATCCGAGGCGTGTAAGTGTAGCGAAGCGACGCTACACGAAAGTTTTTGCCCCAACCAAAGCACCTATTCCGATCGGTTTTCGATGGTACAGGAGATTTTTATTCGAGCGGCACAGGTCGAAGGGTATACCGATTTTGCGTTCGATAGCTACAAATATGGTAGGGAAAATGGGCTTGAGTTTCTCCGGTTAGCGGTGACACACCACAACGCTGTTTGCGAAGCGATTAAGCAGAAGGCGGACTGGGTGGAAGCCGTCCGGGTAACGATCGCTGAAGAAGAAGCCGCAACGCGTGCAAAGATCGAAAAAGATTTTCGGAAAGCGAAAAAGAAGATGCTCGCTACGTTTGAGGCTTACCCTCGTCATATCTCGCTTGAAGCCTTCTGCTACGGTTTTGATGACCATTTCCACGAGAAGGCAGGGCATTGTTTGCGACGGACACAGCAGGATATTCCGACCAAAAACACCAGCAATACCGCACTCGAATGCGATACTGAAAACTTTCGGAGTGCCACTCAGGATCTTAAAGGGAATGCGAATTGGGTCAAAAAGATTCCTGAAGTGCCTATTGCGGAATCGAAACCCAGTGCCGACATATTGAAGGGTGTTTCACTACCTGATATTTTAGGGCATATCATGGGACGCTTGGTCACTACCGGTATTGCGGATAAAGAAAAAGTGAAACAGCAGATACTGGACCTGGTTGCAGTTGCCTCGCGCAATCAGAAAGGCACCCAAGTACGGTTCCTTATTGAAATTGCGCAGGAGATTTCGGAAATTGCGCTGAAGGGAAAAGAAGGACAGTCGTGATGGCTGCCCCCCATCGTATAGTAACCGCAGGCTTCGGCATGACCACCCGCCCACCCCCGTACATGCCTTTGCCTGCTACCGGTTTCGCTGGGTATCCGCAGGCTTGTTTGTTTACCGTTCGCTACACGTTCACTCAAACTGCACTTGCCTGCTACACGACTTGAAACTCTCTACACGCACGGGCGCGTACCGCCCGCATAAGGAGAACCACATTGGCACAGGTAACCTACGAAGAGATTGATTTTCGGGTACCCGTCCGCGAAGGCTTCTACCACTATAAGCAAAAGGTTTCACCGGCGTATCTCGTCACCAGCATAGACCTCGATTGGGCATCCATCGTCGTCCATCGCAAGCCCGGGACTCCAGACGATCGCTGGTTCGTTTCCGAGTTTGCCACCGGTGGTTCCATCGACATCCCCAATTCCACATCCCGCGACGCAGCCGTCGAGCACGCCATCGCCAAAATTGAGAAGCTCGGACGCGAGGGTTACCAACAGGCTTTAGGAGGAAACGCATGCCACAAGCCATAACAACTGCTGACGTTCACCGAGGCTGGTTCGATTGCGAAACGTGCGGTGAGATCCTGCCTATCTTCTACCATCAACGCTGCCCAACCTGCCACTCCGAATTCACGTTGCTCACAGCACAAAACGACGAACAGGAGGAACAGAACAACATATCTGAAACGTCCGCCTAAATCTAACGTTTTATCTCCATGACTTCCTTCACACCTACACACCTATGTTCATTCGTGAAGGTGTGAAGATGTGAATGCACACATGAACACATGATTGGAGGAACGCATGAAAACATTAGCAGTACTGTCTCGCAAAGGCGGAACAGGTAAAACAACACTCGCCGTGAATCTGTCTATTGCCGCGGAGCGTGCTGGGCATAAAGTTGCAATCGTTGATTTGGATTCACAAGCCAGCGCATCGGAGTGGAATGATTGGCGCGAAGCCAAAACGCCAGAGGTTGTCTCTGTCCACTCCGCTCGTCTGCCACAAGAACTTCACAGATTACAACAACTCGGCGTAACTTTCGTTATCCTCGATACGCCTCCCAAAATTGAGGACATCGCACTTGACGCTGCGAAAGCCGCTGATTTGGCGATTATCCCTTGTAAACTTGGCGCATTTGATCTCAAAGCCATAGAAAAGACGGTCTTGGTCGGCAACATGGCGAAGTGTCCGATGCGGATTGTTTTCAACGCCGTCCGCGCTCGGTCTTCTATGCTGCATCCAGCCAAGCGTGCGGTGCAAGTTTACGAGGTGGATGTCGCGCCCTGTGTTATCGGTGATAGGGTTGTCTTTTCACATTCGGTCATCGAGGGCTTGAGTGTTGTGGAATATGACGTAAAAGGGAAAGCGTCCATCGAAATACAGGCTCTTTTTCGGTATATCTCAAAGGAAATGGAGGCACACGATGGCACGACAACCTAAAGTCGATCTCGGCTCGATCATCCAGCTCGATAACGCAAACGTGGCTCCTATACCGGAAACCGATCCGAAGCCAGAGCCTAAGACACGGAGTTATCCGTCACGAGAGGGGAAAATCCCAGTTCAGTTCTTTTTGAACAAAGACGCACACCGGCAGCTGAAGATTACATGTGCTGAAACCGATAAGACGAATCAGGACATAATGAGAGAGGCGTTGAATGCTTGGTTTCAGATGAACGATAAACCGCCTATCGCTTAATAGCGGTCAGCAGCTCTTTATAGGAGGGAACTCCGATTCCCGACTGCTGATTGCTGCCAATACACAGGGCATGACCCAGAAAACCGTTCTGATGGCATTCTCGCAGGCTTTTTAACAATGATTTCTAATTTACACTTCAAAATCTTAGATACTGCCAATCGCGAACTGTCACACCGTTTTGAGAAAATCCGCAAAGCGCGCGCCCGTCGCGACACACACGGTATTAAACACGCTGAAATGGAGTATTTTCACGCCTTGCAGCATCTTTACACCGCGGTGCAGGACGCTGTTACGGAGGGTAACACACAATGAAGGGCACAAGACCCCTCGACAACTCCGATATCCGCCCGGGTACAGACGAGGATACATTAAAAGAGAGGGAGAATAGCAACGGCTAAAACATCACCGCTCGCTATACCCACATAAAACACAGAACAGGATTTTTGAAAACGTTTTAGGGGCATTCTCGCAAGCATCTTTCAAGCAAAAATAGGTGTGCGATAGTTTAAAAAAGCGACTTGCCTATTTTTCGACTATCGGATACACTCTAAAAATCCAGTTTGGGTGGCACTACGAAGCATACCCCTCGGTATGTCTGCCACCCTCCCACCTTCGTAGGGGGATAAATAGACTGGGGCTGGAGATTCAAATTGAACAAACTTTATTTCGGCGATAACCTTGAAATCATGCGCGAGATGGACACATCTCGCGTAGATCTCATTTGTACCGATCCGCCCTTCAATTCTGGACGCAACTATAACGCCTTCTTTAAGGATTCACAGGCACAGAACAAAGCGTTCACCGATATTTGGACATGGGACACCGAAGCAGAGAAAGCCCGTACTGAAATCGAAAACCCCACGCACGAAGAATGCGATCTTGATATCTACAAGGCACTTGATACTTGTTTGAAAGGCTACGACATGGTGCTACAAAATTCTGTACGTGGCAATAAAGGATCAATGCGTGCGTATCTCGCCTTTATGGGACCGCGGCTCGCTGAGATGCGCCGCATCCTCAAAGATACTGGTAGTATCTTCCTACATTGTGATCCAACAGCCAGCCACTACCTCAAAGGCGTGATGGACGCTATTTTTGATGCGAAAAACTACAAAAATGAGATTATATGGCATTATCACACAGGTGGTGCGAGCAAACGTTGGTTTTCCAAAAAACACGATACGCTTCTATTTTATAGTCGATCTGACAAATATCATTTTTTTTCGGAAAGAATCAAGGTTCCACGAACACCCAAATCACTCAAACGTGCTGCGAATCCTAAAGGTGCCAGAATTAGTGCCAGTGACAAAGATAAGTTAGCCCCTGATGTGTGGACCGATGTTCCAGCAATAAATCCTATGGCGAAAGAACGGCTCGGTTATCCGACACAAAAACCCCGCGCACTCTACGAACGTATGATCCAAGCCGCCAGTAACCCCGGCGATTTGGTGTTGGATCCGTTCTGCGGTTGCGGTACTACTATCGACGCTGCACACACACTCGGTCGCTTCTGGATGGGGATTGATGTCACAATTCTTGCTCTCGACCCTATGCGGCAACGTCTCCGAGACAGACACGGGGTAAAACCTTCAATTGATTATGAAATTGAAGGTTACCCGACCAACATGCAGGAAGTTAGAAAACTCTTAAAGGATGGTGATAAACGCAAGTATCACGACTTCTCGAACTGGGCAGTTACACGGCTCGGACTCACCCCCACACCCGATGTTGGTGACGGTGGAAAAGACGGGGTAAAACGTGTGACGTTATGGAATCCGCAAGGGGAAGGAGAAAGTCAAGCCCGTATTCTCGCGGAAGTCAAAAGCGGAAACATAACGATAGATCAGGTGCGCTCGTTCTGTCATACAATGACGCGTTTGGATGCAATAGCGGGTATCTTCATTACGATAGAATCGGTCAGTGATGGTATGCGATAGATCGCAGCAGACATGGGAAACTTCACACATAACAATCGAACTTACCCATGTCTGCAGTTTTGGCAGATAGACGATAACTATTTTGATAACGAGGACATTGTTAAAACGCTTATACGGTTACCGTCGGATTGGCTGAGACCTATACAGAAATCAGAACACCACTTTGATGATACACAGATACCACTTCAAATCGACCCAAGCTGACAGCAAAAATGAGTTGTAC
>CBDFHT010000004.1:0-24869 GCA_965247655.1 Candidatus Poribacteria bacterium
GTTATAAAGTTGAATAGATAATAGATGTAGATCGGATATGCCAGATGCGGATAATTCTCCATTGTCAGTCGCTCACTGCCTATGATTTCAGAGCGTAACGCGTTGACATTTTTTCCAGTAAGATCTAAAACTTTTTCAAACATTTCTGAGAGTATTCATGTAAAGATAGATAAAGCAATTTGCTGATAGCGGCGAAAGATTTCAGGAGTCGTCAAAGCAGACCATAATTTCATCGCAGCATCGACCATCCGTATCCTTTTTGAGACAATTTTCGTCCGACGCGTAAATCGCCCCAGATGATGACGGGTGTTGCTATTATCTTGTTCTATCAACACTGTGCCACTTCTGCTAATCTTGTGCCGAGACGCAGGTAGCACTTTTGCGAACGATCGCCACTCGTCGGTGTAAAACTCGCAGGTCTCTAAGTGCTTGACTTTTTCATATAATCGCGCGAACGTCGCAACATCACGACCGCCGATAACCCAGGCAAGAGTTCTGCCTGTTTAACGAGAAACTGCTTTGAGAAGCCAACATTTGTTTTTTTTCAACCGATAAAATGCCACATCTCATCAAACTCTATTTCGCGGATAGTTTCAGGGATCTCAGGTTCAGGCACTCGCGCCGCTTCACTCTCAAGCCATCTTTGAACAGTGCTTGGGGATACATCAAAGAGTTTGGCAATCAAGCCGTAAGATGCCTTGCCAATAGAGTAAAGGATGACTGCAAAGGCACGTTTGACGACGGTATTAGGGTTAACCCGACCATCCCCGTTGATAAAGTTGTATCCGCAGGTTTTACAGCGGTATCGCTGTTTTGAACGCACGAATCCGTTTTTTGTCACTTGCTGACTTTCACACTTTTTACAGTTTGGCATAATAACTCCTTTCTCATTGGGAGAATTATACCATAAATCTATCTATAAGGCAATACTCTCGAAAAAGCATATCGGGGGCTATTTCGACGAAGCCGTCTATCGGCAGATGAAACATCTCGGTATCGAGAAGAATATGACGACTCAAGATATATTGACGGCAGCTCTCAACGCATTCTTTCAGATGTACGATAAGCCGCCGATTGCATGAGGGTTACCACACTGGAGATGCTTTTTGAAAGCGTTCTGAGGGCATTCTCGTAAGTTTTTTACCGATTTCTGAAATATAAACCGCTATTTCCAATTCCCTCCTGATAAGGGGGGTTACTGACCGCTGACGGTTTCCGACAACTGACCGCTACTAAAAATGATTTCCGAATCACACTATAAAAACTTAGAACATGCGAATCGCGAGTTGGCATTGCGGTTTGAGAAACTCAAGAAAGCGCGCGCCAGTTGCGACACGCCCGGCATCAAACGCGCCGAGATGGAATACTTTCAGTCGTTACAACACCTTTACGCCGCGGTGCAGGATGCCATCGCGGAACGGACTTTTTAATCTGACAACTGAAAGGGTGCGTAGCACCCGTACTGATAACTGACAACTAAGAACTATGAAAGGCACAAGACCCCTCGACAACTCCGAAATCCGAATCGTTTCCGCCTGTTTTGACGGAAACCCGTTTGGGGACCGCAATCGCGGGCTTTTCATGCTCGGTGTGAGCACTGGGGGCAGGATCTCTGAACTGCTCAGCCTGACGATCAGGGATGTCTACCAGAACCGTGCCGCGGTCACCGACCTGCTCTATGATAAATCCATCGTCAAAGGCGGTGAGGTCAGCCGTGCCGTCCCTGTCAACAAAGACGGCAGACAAGCAATTGCCGATCTCATTGCTTGGCACCGGGAACGGTACCAAAACATCAAAGCCAACAGCCCCCTGTTCCCATCGAGAAACGGACACGGTACACAGCGGATGTCGCGACGCACCGCACACGATGTCTTGAAAAAAGCGTTCGAGGATGCAGGACTCAACAGACACCTCGCCACACACAGCCTCCGAAAAAGCTTCGCGCAGCGTCTTTACGAGCGCACCGGTGATATTTTTGCCGTCCAAGAGATGCTGGGACACAAATCCGTCGCGACGACACAGAAGTACTTGGGTGTCAACTATGCGAGCGTCCGAAAAGCAGTGGAGGAGATGACGGTCTCTGCTGAACTGCACGAAACGGTGTTTTTGGGCAGTTCGCTGAAAAAAGAGGCAGACGAAACGCTTTTCCTGGAGCTCGCACGCCGAGGTTACGACCTCTCTAGTGTGGGAGGGCTTTATAAGCCCGATTCGACCGATACGCCGAAATCATCAAACTCGCTTAAAAGTAGTAGGCACGCGCCGCGTGCCGTAACCTCCAACCTTCGCTTTCTCCGCTGGCGCGGTTTCCCACGAGAAACACCCCAGCAAAAACACCTCGCCCTCTTGTTTGTAGTAGGGCAATTCATTTAACTGAAAGGGCTGTGGAGCAACCCGTACTGAAAACTGATAACGAATAGACAAACAAAAAAGGGCAATGTACCGAAGTACACTCCCCTCTTTTGTGGTTAAGGTTAGTTAGAAATATCCCTGAGTTTACTCTTGTGTCTTCAAGTCTCCCCATTTCGTCGTCAGTTTACCCGCAGCACCGACATGTCCTTTGAGGCGGATGCCGCGGGTGAGCGTCTGATGATTCCCGTCGAGAGATACATCTTCAATTTGGTAGTAGTATACGACGTTGGGTTGAGCAGTTGTATCGTCATACGTATAGAACTGCTTTTCGCTGGTCGTGCCTGCGCCCGGGACCATTGTCGCGTTGATGACCTTGAACTCGCCGTCTCGTTGCTGATTCCGCTTGATAAAGAATCCAGCGTTGTTCAACTCCGATTGCGTCGACCAGGTAATCACCACTGCACCTGTCTCTTTGTTGCGGGCAGGACGGAAATGTGAAAGTTCGACAGGCAACGCACCACCCGCACGGAATCCGGGTGTGCCGACATCGCTCGCAGCACCATAGTAACTCTGTGCACGGACATGCGTCGGTTGTGCGAAACTCGTATCAGAGGCAAGTGCCCAAGAATCCATCATTGTGCCATCATCCGGTGCTGTGGGACCGACAGAGATAGGAATGTGTCTACGGAGAATCGAACTCCGAGCACCCTCGTTCATCGGCAATGCCCATGTGTCAGTGCCAGCAGCACTGAGGTTCCCCACAACATCCGTCGCCCGTTTGCGTTCCAGGGCGGCTTTCGCATCGGCGGCTTTCTTCGTGGCTGCTGCGGTTCTCGCGGCTGCGATCTCAGCTGCCGTTGTCCGCGGTGCTGTTTTCGCGGGGGGAACAACAATCGGAACCGGCGGTGCGAGCGTTATCAGGAACGCCATACCACTCAACAACGAATAACGACGCTTCGTCACGCCTGCCAGAATCAATTCGGTCTGCTGCGTATCCCAAAGGTTAAGCACCTGACCGCTTGACTTGGCACCGGTGAAGTTGTTACGTCCCCGTTCGGTGACAACAAGGATCGTCGACGGCGTATTGCCTCCGCCCGGATTATGCTGTTCGTGCGGGTTGATCTTCGTGCCTTCGGGAATCGTGAACCTGATAGACGCACCGACACTCACATCGGCATCGGCTACCGCGTTATCAACGGTAATCGTCCAATCGCTTAGGTTCACCTCTTCCGTCCGGGAACCGTTGGAGATCTCAATCCACTGCGGCAGTATGCCACCACCAGCGAACATAATTTCACTGATATAGATTTGACCGACCATCGGCATCGAGACAGATGTATCTGCGGCTTCCGCAGCAGCAATAGCGTCGGCTTCGGCTTCGGCTAATTCCGCAGCGGCTTCAGCGGCGGTGATGATACGATCACGACCAGGTGATGAGATCCGATTTCCACCTTTCGCTGGATCCTGGTTGGCAGATGGCCCGGTGGACTCCATCCAACTACTTGGCATCGTGCCGTCTTCGGGTTTCATCGCACCTACTGCTGCACCTACTGCTGTATCTGCCACCATTACACGATACATGGATTTGAGTTCCAGCGTCGCGACAAGAGCCGTTAGATCCGCTGCCTCTTCTCCGAAACCTGTCCGACCACTTCGACCTTTGCCGATGATCTGCCAGTATACACCAGTATCTGTGATTGTGCCAACACGATCCACAACACCCGCAGGCAATGCCGCAGGCATTGCCGCTGTCGTCGCAGTCGCTGCCACAGCAGCCGTCTTCGCCGGGGGCAGCTCACCCGGACCGTAGAATATCAACTTGTGCGTTTTATCGCCCGTCGCGATTTCAGCAGCCGTCGTGTTCTTGATTTCAATCCACTGGCTGTGGCTGTTCGTATCGAGACTCGCATCCGAACCCCACATGATCTCACTGATAACCAGACCCGCATTCGGTGAAACGAGATCTATCGTCCCGCCATTAGTCAGGAAGGCTTCTAAATTCGGCAATCCTACCTTAATAACGTTGTACTTCAGTTCAAGAGGTGACCGCTCACTACTCTTCGGTGTGTTATCATCCGCATCCGCATTTGCCGGAAGATTGATGCCAGTCAGCGCCGGGTCTGTCGCAACAATCAGGAATCCGCCTGCCGGGATCCTCCGCTTGTTTGTAAGAAGAACCTCATGACCTGCGTCTAACGCTGCCGCGGGTGTCACTGCCGACGCAAACACCCTTACCGTCAACTTATCAACGCCCTCTATTTCATCTACCACTCGTGTCTTTGGACGATAACGATTCGGAAGCGGTTTGACCTGATCCTCAAACTCTTTTACCTTGATAACGATGTCGTCGCCATTTACCAGATTCGGCGTTATCGTCACAAGATACGGATAATGCATATCATCACGCCCAGTCGCAGGTGTAGAGAATCCACTACGTTCCTCACCAGGCCGGACATCAGAGATGTTCCTCGGTACTATCTGAAAACGCACAACGCCGGTCGTACTGGACGTGACCGCAATCTGATCTGTACCATCAGATGGATCAGTATCAGCTGGATCGTCCATCGTTAGAACAACCAGGGGGTTAGTCGAGACAAGCAAATCGTCTGCGGAAACGTTTGTGGCGGCTGCATCAGTGGCACTAGCTGCCGGATATACATTACCCATGAACTGATACAACGCCCTACCGGCAGAATCAAACGCATCTACTGCTCCAACACCAGGTCCCTCAATCACACGGAACTGAATGTCTTCGAATTTCGGCTCTAACGCTTCAGTCAACGTGGCTTTACCGTTTGTGACATCAAGCTCAAACTTACCTTCTTTCGGTTCTTCACTCAGCGTGACGATAATCCTGAAGGCACCTCTGACACCGACGATGTCAAGGTTCCCTTCTCGCTCCATACCAAGCACTCTTGGAGAGATGAAACTAGGAGCCTCTTTATCGCCATGGACGAAATCTTCTGCAACTGCAACAGAGACCTGTCCATCGGGATTCATTATATTTAAAACTATTGCTGCAGCAGCACTCTTACGCTCAACTTTCCCAATTTCAAAAGTTGGATCTGCCGCCTCAACTGCGTTTTTCGCAATAGATATGTGCACCCGCGTAGGACGATCATCATCGTCGTCTATACTGTAGAAACGATTACTATCATCAACATCAGCGTATAAGTTGCGAATCATGAAAGTTAGCGTGTACGTTTTACCGTCTCTTCCGGGGGCAATATGCTTATTTCCTACAAGGTTCGCAAAATTCATTTCGGCAATATCTGGAGCACCAACTGGGACGGTGCCAAGTTGCCGACCATACTTATTAAGGACCCGGATGACAACATCATCTGTACCGAACATGGTTCCGCTTGTTGCTTCAGTTACAGTTATTTCGCCAGTAACCGAATCTGCCGCAACGGTGTTCGCGGCAAGAAAGACTACCTGTCCGAATGTAACCGTGGCTTCTATGGAACCATATTCTACCTGCTCGCCATCCGCAAAACTCACATCATTAACGCCGATCGCAACGGAAAATTCAGCTGCCATCACAGGCGATGCCGCGAAGGCAAGAGCAAATATTGTGATTAGACTCATTAACGAAAATGCTATTTTCTTTGACAACATTCGTTCTATCTCCTTGTTCTTATGGATAAAATTTTAGAGAGTTTTAAGTATCAGAAAGTTTAACAGAAGTCCGAAAAACTGTCAATGAAAAAATCAGACTGATTTTTTCATTGACGAACAAAGACAGACGCGGTATCCTTACGACAAATCAATATCCACTTTACAAAGGGAGTTCCTCTTATGAGTTGCCCAAGATGTCAACACCCACATTCCGTCAAAAATGGGTGCGTCAACGAAAAACAGAGGTATAAGTGTAAAGCCTGCAACTATCAATGGACAGAAAACCCTACACACCGAGGCAGACCCCTCTCCGAGAAGGCACTCGCCGTCTTTCTCTATTGCCATGGACTTTCCATGAATGCCATCGCAAAAATCCTGGGTGCATCCCCGAGCACTATTCTCGACTGGATACGCCACTTTGGCACGCAACACGCACACCCCCCTGAACCGCAGACGGAGGGGAGCGTCGTGCTTGAACTCGATTACCTTTAACCCAAAAATAGCCATTTTTATCTTCATGAACACTGCTCTCATAAGACTTCCCCGTATCCATCCCATAAACGTTTACCTTTCTCCCATAAACGTTTACCTTTTCTCCCATAAACGTTTACCTTTCATCCCATAAACGTTTACCTTTCATCCCATAAACGTTTACCTTTAAATCCGAAAACGCAGACGTAGCGTGGGTTCGTGGCACCCTTAAAACAATTAAAAGGGATATATTAAAATAGTTAAACAACAATTGCAACCAAACGGAAACCCCCTCAGCCAAGGAAAGCCTCCTATCTTTGTTGTTTTTTCAATAAAAAAATAAGAAGGGTCTAAATTCCCCCCTGACAAGCTTACTGTTACCCATAAGTTTTTTGTGTGGTGTATGTCGCTGCCGGGTCTAAGTGGTATGGTTCTCTCCAGGCTCGTCAAAAAGCGCAAAGGTGTTGGAAATATCCGTCAAGCGTTGCCAGCCTCGCCATAAGACGGTCACTCCCGGTGTGCCATCAGACTTACGCCCCAAGAACCCACCGAGTTTGGCAATCCAGAGGACGACTTGGGCAACGGTGGGTGTTTTCTTGGGGAAAGTGCGGGTCTTGTGGGTCAGAGCGTAAAGGGCTCTCCACTCGTTTTCCGTCAACACTTGGGTGCAATCTGCCTCTGGGACGTGCCGGTTGAGGAGCGTCATCCAGTAAAGTCGCCACGCAATCACACTCAGTAAAGCGATATAACGCAGGAGACGATCTTTGGTTTGTAATCGGGTTTGCTCAACCTTGGGGTCTCCGGATTTAAGGACTTTGAAATAGACCTCGATGTGCCAGCGTTGGGTATACCAATGGATGCGTTGCAATGCCTCAGAGAAGTTGGAAACTTCTACATTCGTCAGCAGTAGCCAGTCGAGAGGGGCTATGCCATCGGGGGGATGCGGTTCTACGACCCACACGAGATAGACCTCTACAGGGGGCAAGTTTTCCGTCTCGGGCAGCCCGGGACGATACGGCGGACTGAGAGTCGTCCGGGCGAAGTGAACCTGTAGGTGCGCTTCACGGGCAGGCTGCTGGGGGCGTGCCGGCACCTCAAGCGTGAACTCGCCTGCGACCGGTGAAGTGCTCATCAAAGTTCTAAGGCTTCCGTGAGTATCTTCAATCCGGCGATTTTGTGCGACTCGTATTACGAAAGGATGCTCTTTTGCCTCAACGAAAAACTCATAAATATCCGCTTCACGGTCACAGACAGTGATCACCTCAACGCCTTCTGGGGTGCGGGTCTGCGTCTGCGAGAGGGCCTCAATCCATTTGTAGCTTTCTCTTTCTTGGAGCGGTTTGGCTTTATTGTTTCTCTTATCAGACGCATCCCGAACCCACACCTTATCCGTCAGACACCCAAGGGGCACTCCCGACGCACTGACGACTAAAGTGGTGTGTTTCACTAACCCTTGACGTTTTTGAGACTTCGTGCTAATAGGACCTAACCCCTGCGTTGAGGGATGATCGGTAGAGTCGAGATAGGTTGTATCTTGAATCGCAAATACACGCTCATGGGACCGCATCCGTTCAACCGTCCGTTGCCAGTGAGGCTCAAGAATCTTTTGTGAAGACACGTTTTCATTGTCAAAGAAACGGTAGGCAGCTTTGACCGCCGACCAATCTTCACAAGCAGTGCTAATCGGCGACATCGGCTGCGCAGCGAGCGCATCCGCAATACTTACGAGTCTGTCATTGAGACGGGTATCTCCCAAATCAAGCCCCGCAAACTCCTGACGACTCCAAGACGTGGCTGACGCATGTCGAGGTGAAGACATTCTTAACTCCTATGTAAAAGATAAATACTTTTTACGACCTTGCTCAAAAGACCTTTTAAACATAACACATGTTTCCGCAACCACGCACAAGAAAAACTCAACTTCTTTACCTCATCAACACGTGGAACGCAAAGAAAAAGATATACGCTCCATACCCCCTAGACTTGTGGGTAATAGTAAGCCTGACAAGGGGGGTTAGGGGGGTTGCCTCTTCCAATCCTCTAAATCCTATAATCCCGAAAACCCTGATTCTGACAATTTCCCCAATCAAGGCAAATCACAATAATCACAATAATCACAGTTCAGACAAACAAAAAAGGGCAATGCACCGAAGTACACTCCCCCATTTTGTGGTTAAGGTTAGTTCAAACAAATTTTATCCCTGAAATAACCTTGGTGTTCCTACTACTTATTGTGATGTCTTCAAGTCGCCCCACAGCGTCGTCAGTTTACCCGCAGCACCCACATGCCCTTTGAGACGGATGCCACGGGTGAGCGTCTGACGATTCCCGTCGAGAGAGACATCCTCTATCTGGTAGTAGTAGACGACATTGGGCTGAGCAGTTGTATCCTGATATGTATAGAACTGCTTTTCACTGGTCGTGCCTGCGCCGGGGATCATCGTCGCATTGACGATTTGGAACTCGCCATCGCGTTGCTGACTCCGCTTGATAAAGAATCCAGCGTTGTTCAACTCCGATTGCGTCGACCAGGTAATCACCACTGCGCCAGTTTCCTTATCACGGACAGGACGGAAGTGTGAAAGTTCAACAGGCAACGCACCACCCGCACGGAAACCAGGGGTGCCGACATCAATCGGTAAGCCGTAGTAACTGTGTGCGCTCAGATGCGTCGGGTCTGTGAATTTCGTATCGGATGCCAGCACCCAAGACTCCAGCATTTCACCGTCTTTGGGTTCCGCAGGACCGACAGAGCCTGCGACATGCCGACGGATGATAGAACTGCGAGCATGACCCTCAGCCATCGGCAATGCCCATGCAGCCGTGCCATCAGCACTAAGGTTACCCACAACATCCGTTGCATCTGCTGCTGGGGTTGTTATGAGTGTTGCCGGGGGTGCGAGCGTCAGTCTGAAGCCTATTGAGCTGAGCAACGAATAACGACGCTTCATAACACCGAGGAGAATCAGTTTGACCTGCTGTTCCCTCCAGAGATTGACCACCTGACCGTCTGCCATCGCACCGGTAAGGTTGTTACGTCCCGTTTCGGTGACAACGAGTATCGTTGAGGGTGTATCGGGCTGACCACTCGGATCAATTCGGATGCCCTCTGGGATCGTGAACACTGCCTGCGTACCGACAGACACATCAGCATCCGCAGTCGCATTCTCGACCATAAGCGTCCAGCCACTCAGATTGACCTCTTCCGACTTGGAACCATTGGCTATCTCAATCCACTGCGGCAATCTGCCACCCCCCGAGAACATAATTTCGCTGATGTAGATTTGACCGACTTCCGGAATCCTAACAGAGGTATCCACGGCTTTCAAATCGGCATCAGCTTCATCGGCAACTGCGGCAGTAACTTCAACTTTCACTGTTTCAGCAGTAGCTGTTGCTGCAGCTTCAGCAGCTTCAGCAGTAGCATCTGCCGTTGCTCCAGTCGTCCCTTTAGTAGGAGTAGGAGTTGGGAGTGCGATACGGTTGCCTCCTTCAGCCCCATCAACTAACGCTGTGGCAGTTACCCTCTTGATCTTGACTGTTAGTATATCCGTTCCTGGCGTGCGCCCAAGGTCCCTCGTAGGAGGGTTATACCTATTCGGTATCGGCTTCTCTTGGTCTTCAAAGGACTTAATCTTTATGACCAGGTCGCCGCCTTCAACTTTCGGTGTAATCGTGAAAAGTAACAGATGATAATTTCCACTTCGACCCGTAGCAGTTTGACCTTGTGGAGGATCCATAGCACCTAAATAAACGCCATCAGCAGCAGTTCCTTTGTCAACCTCCAAATGATCTTTGGTGAATCTGCCCTCTTTCGGTGCTTCGCTCAATGTGACGATAATGTCGAACGAGGCACCTGTGAAACCAGCAACTGGCACTAACAGATTGTTGGCAAGCTCAATACTTACCGGCATCGGATCAGAAGGGGTCGGATCTGGACCAACAAAATAGATATCTATGTTGGTGGTTTTGCTTTTCGTATCATCATCGACGGCAGCCGCAACGATACCTTCCGCTACATGTAGTTTGGCTCTATAGGGGTTGGTGCTGTCATCAGCGGTAGCAGCGATTTGGAAAGTGATGGTGTAGGTTTCACGATAATGTCGAAGGACCGCCTCAACACTACTTGCATCTATGGTAGGGACAGTGAGCAATCCACCAAATTTATTATAGACTAAGAGTGTAATCTTCTCATGTATATCTGCTTGGTTGACCACTTTCGCGAACGTGGCGTTAACGATAACATTTGTTGCTGAAGTTGTAACCTCTACTTGGTTGCCATCAGCGAAACTGATATCCTGAACGCTCAACGTAGTATCAAAATCTTGTGCCATCGCGGAAGATACCACGAAAGCAAGGGCAAGTATTGTGATTAAACGCATTAACGAAAATGCCATTTTCTTTGACAACATTCGTCTAACCTCTTATTCTTATAAAATAAAATTTCAAACTTAAACCTATAAAGTAGTAGGCACGCCCCGCGGGTTCTCCATAACTTCCGAATAATTTGGAATTAGACACGCCCCACGGGTTCTCCGTAACCTTTGTCGGTAAACCTCTTTGTACCACAAACTGCTAACGTGTGCATAAGCAGAAGCCATCTCCGAATCACGCCCCTCCTGTTCGTAGTCGTGCGATTCATCGCACGTTCCCCAATCCTATAAATCCTGCTTCAGACAAACAAAACGGGGCAATGTACCGAAGTACACTACCCCATTTTGTGGTTAAGGTTAGTTCAAACAAATTTTATCCCTGAAATAACCTTGGTGTTCCTACTACTTATTGTGATGTCTTCAGTTCTCCCCACGTCAGCGTGGCTTTACCGGCGACACTTACATGCCCTTTCAGGCGGATGCCGCGGGTGAGCGTCTGACGATTCCCGTCGAGAGAAACATCTTCAATTTGGTAGTAGTATACGACGTTGGGTTGAGCAGTCGTATCCTCATACGTATAGGACTGCTTTTCACTGCTTGTACCCGCGCCGGGGATCATTGTCGCATTGATGATTTTGAACTCGCCATTCGGTTGCTGACTCCGCTTGATGAAGAATCCAGCGTTGTTCAGCTCCGATTGGGTCGACCACGTAATCACCACCGCGCCTGTCTCCTTATTGCGGGCAGGACGGAAATGTGAAAGTTCGACAGGCAACGCACCGCCAGCACGGAAACCAGGGGTGCCGACATCGTTCGCGGCACCATAGTAGCTGCTCGCACGGATATGCGTCACTTGTGCGAAACTCGTATCAGAGGCAAGCACCCAAGAATCCATCATCGCGCCGGCTTCGGGTGCTGTGGGACCGATAGAAATGGAAACGTGTCTACGGAGAATCGAGCTACGGGCTCCCTCGTCCATTGGCAATGCCCATGCTGCAGCACCATCCGCACTGAGGTTCCCCACAACATCCGTCGCCCGTTTGCGTTCCAGGGCGGCTTTCGCATCAGCGGCTTTCTTCGTGGCTGCTGCGGTTCTCGCGGCTGCGATCTCAGCTGCCGTTGTCCGCGGTGCTGTTTTCGCGGGGGGAACAACAATCGGAACCGGGGGGGCAAGCGTTATTTGGAACGCCATATCGCTCAACAACGAATAACGACTCCTCGTCACGCCTGCCAGAATCAATTCGGTCTGCTGCGTATCCCAAAGGTTAAGCACCTGACCGCTTGACTTGGCACCGGTGAAGTTGTTACGTCCCCGTTCGGTGACAACAAGGATCGTCGACGGCGTATTGCCTCCGCCCGGATTATGCTGTTCGTGCGGGTTGATCTTCGTGCCTTCGGGAATCGTGAACCTGATAGACGCACCGACACTCACATCGGCATCGGCTACCGCGTTATCAACGGTAATCGTCCAATCGCTTAGGTTCACCTCTTCCGTCCGGGAACCGTTGGAGATCTCAATCCACTGCGGCAGTATGCCACCACCAGCGAACATAATTTCACTGATATAGATTTGACCGACCATCGGCATCGAGACAGATGTATCTGCGGCTTCCGCAGCAGCAATAGCGTCGGCTTCGGCTTCGGCTAATTCCGCAGCGGCTTCAGCGGCGGTGATGATACGATCACGACCAGGTGATGAGATCCGATTTCCACCTTTCGCTGGATCCTGGTTGGCAGATGGCCCGGTGGACTCCATCCAACTACTTGGCATCGTGCCGTCTTCGGGTTTCATCGCACCTACTGCTGCACCTACTGCTGTATCTGCCACCATTACACGATACATGGATTTGAGTTCCAGCGTCGCGACAAGAGCCGTTAGATCCGCTGCCTCTTCTCCGAAACCTGTCCGACCACTTCGACCTTTGCCGATGATCTGCCAGTATACACCAGTATCTGTGATTGTGCCAACACGATCCACAACACCCGCAGGCAATGCCGCAGGCATTGCCGCTGTCGTCGCAGTCGCTGCCACAGCAGCCGTCTTCGCCGGGGGCAGCTCACCCGGACCGTAGAATATCAACTTGTGCGTTTTATCGCCCGTCGCGATTTCAGCAGCCGTCGTGTTCTTGATTTCAATCCACTGGCTGTGGCTGTTCGTATCGAGACTCGCATCCGAACCCCACATGATCTCACTGATAACCAGACCCGCATTCGGTGAAACGAGATCTATCGTCCCGCCATTAGTCAGGAAGGCTTCTAAATTCGGCAATCCTACCTTAATAACGTTGTACTTCAGTTCAAGAGGTGACCGCTCACTACTCTTCGGTGTGTTATCATCCGCATCCGCATTTGCCGGAAGATTGATGCCAGTCAGCGCCGGGTCTGTCGCAACAATCAGGAATCCGCCTGCCGGGATCCTCCGCTTGTTTGTAAGAAGAACCTCATGACCTGCGTCTAACGCTGCCGCGGGTGTCACTGCCGACGCAAGCACCCTTACCGTCAACTTATCAACGCCCTCTATTTCATCTACCGCTCGTGTCTTTGGACGATAAGGATTCGGAAGCGGTTTGACCTGATCCTCAAACTCTTTTACCTTGATAACGATGTCGTCGCCATTTACCAGATTCGGCGTTATCGTCACAAGATACGGATAATGCATACTATCACGCCCAGTCGCAGGTGTAGAGAATCCACTACGTTCCACACCAGGCCGGACATCAAAGATGTTCCTCGGTACTATCTGAAAACGCACAACGCCGGTCGTACTGGACGTGACCGCAATCTGATCTGTACCATCAGATGGATCAGTATCAGCTGGATCGTCCATCGTTAGAACAACCAGGGGGTTAGTCGAGACAAGCAAATCGTCTGCGGAAACGTTTGTGGCGGCTGCATCAGTGGCACTAGCTGCCGGATATACATTACCCATGAACTGATACAACGCCCTACCGGCAGAATCAAACGCATCTACTGCTCCAACACCAGGTCCCTCAATCACACGGAACTGAATGTCTTGAGGTTTCGGCTCTAACGCTTCAGTCAACGTGGCTTTACCGTTTGTGACATCAAGCTCAAACTTACCTTCTTTCGGTTCTTCACTCAGCGTGACGATAATCCTGAAGGCACCTCTGACACCGACGATGTCAAGGTTCCCTTCTCGCTCTATACCAAGCACTTTTGGAGAGATGTGACCCTCACCCTGTCCATCGTCATGGACGAAATCTAAAGTTATTGCCGCGGCAGCACTTTTACCCCCAACATCCCGCGTACCATCTGCCTTAATTTCAAAAGTTGGGTCTGCCGCCTCAACTGCGTTTTTCGCAATAGATATGTGCACCTGCATAGGTTCATTATCGCGAGAGGCATTGGATCCACTATTGCCCTGAGATCGCGTTTCTTCATCAGAATATCTGCTGTAAACCTCGAAAGTTAGCGTGAACGTCTTACCATCTCTTCCAGGGCTAATAGCCTTATTCCCTACAAGATTAGCGAAATTATGCTCGGAAGTATCTGGAGCAGTAACTGGAACGACACCAAGTTGCCGACCATACATATTAAGGACCCGGATGACAACATCATCTGTACCGAACATGGTTCCGCTTGTTGCTTCAGTTACAGTTATTTCGCCAGTAACCGAATCTGCCGCAACGGTGTTCGCGGCAAGAGCGACAGGCTGTCCAAACGTAACCGCGACAGACTGACGACCATATACCGTTTGCTCGCCATCCGCAAAACTCACATCATTAACGCCGATCGCAGCGGAAAATTCATCTGCCATCACAGGCGATGCCGCGAGAGCAAGTATTGTGATTAAACTCATTAACGAAAATGCCATTTTCTTTGACAACATTCGTTCTATCTCCTTGTTCTTATGGAATAAAATTTTAAACTTAAACCTAAAACCTTATGTACAAAATAAGAACGGATCCAGGGATTGTAAATCCATACCTCATTTGACCTAACCTTTTTGCACACTAAGGTGTGCTTTCTTCAAGGGTTGCCAATCGATGCGGCTCTAATAAAGACTCTTTGTGCGCTGAGATGAGTTCCTGTTCAAACTTCTGCCAAATCTCATGCTTCCGCCACCGCGATACCGCTGAGACAGACGCTCCCAAATCGGTCGCTATCTCACTGTCGGTGTTCCCAGCGAAGGACATCTCACATGCAGTCAAAATAGTCTTCGTATTCGAGCGGCGCATTTTGAATTCCTCGCGTAAACGTGTAAAATCTAGCGTTTCAACCCTTTACGCTATTAATTCTAACCTATTTAACGCTCCTTGTCAACTTAAAATTACAAAAAATTGCGTTTTCTTGCGAAAAAAACGCAAAACTCATCAAAAAAAGTGTAAAATACATTAAAAGTAGTAGGCAAGCTCCGCGTGCCGTAACAATTCTTTGTATTTATAAAGTAGCAGGTACGCGCCGAGTGCCGTAACAATTCCCCCAATGCTTCTGTCCCTGACATGGGGGATCCAACAAAAGATTAGAAGATAATTAGAAGATAGAAGGGAAGGTCCCTAATCCTCCCCTTCCATCCTTTTAGTTTGATTAAATGGAGGAGATTAGCGTCATCCTCAGGACGGGGTAGGTTTAACCTCACTCCATGAGGCTACTTTAATTATCCACTATTTACGCACAAAAGTCAAATAAAATTGCAATTCACCCATCATCTGTAGGAGGGAACTCTCTTGTGGGAGGGCTTTGTAAGCCCGACTCTAATACTATCTTCGGTAGGAGGGAACTCCGATTCCCGACACTTTCTGACAGCCATTAACCATGTTCTATCGCTGGCGAGGTTTCCTAACCTCGCCCACTGACAACTAACAACTAAGGACTAAAAACTATGTCAAATGAAATCTATCTCTCCGTAGCACAAGCCGCCGACCTACTCGGCATCTCACAAGAAACCCTCTACAAAGAAATTCAATCCAAGAACCTCACCGCCATAGAGAACCCAGACAGAAAGCGGAAGCATCAGGTGATCGCCCACAGCGAACTCTCGCGCCTCTATGGCAACGTATACATCCCTGAAGGGTACCTCGAATACTCCGGAGACAAATCCGTCGACTTCGTGAGAATCGCGCTCCGGCAAGAGAACCAGAGGCTCCGTAGGGAACTCAAAGACACCCAGACTCGCGAGCAACACGTCAATGCGCAGCTGAAAACTGCCCTTGAAAACCACAAATCACTTATCCAAACCCACGCCGACTTCACCAAAACCATCGATAACCTAACCGCCGTGCTGGACAAAATGACGTGATAGACCCCCGACTGAAGTCGGGGGAAACCTCTGCCAAAGTTAAGCAGAAGCATTTGTAGAATTCAAAAGCGGACTGTTCGCTTTAACAGAGGTGCCTACGATTTTGTTAAACAAAACGATAGGTCTTACAACTCCTAACCTAAAGGAAGCTACCCCTTCCTTGAGAATGTTCATAGCAGCGTTCTGGTCTCGGTCCAGGTGCGTATGGCACTTCGGACACTGCCATTCCCTATCTGATAGCGTTAAGGTTTCGTTTTTATGTCCACAAACAGAACAGCACTTTGTAGAGGGTATCCACTTGCCAATCTTCAGCACAGAGCGTATCCGTTTATGAGATTGGTGCTTGAGTTTCCGCATGAACTCACCGAAGGCGAGGTCAGACACCTGCTTACCAAAGAGGGCTTTCATACCCCGAAGGTTCAGGTCTTCAAAGAACAGAATATCAAACTTACGACACAGTTGTATCGCAAGTTTCCAATGGTGGTCTGTTCTTTGATTAACAGTTTTCTTATGAATACGAGCAACGTTCTTGCGTTGACGTTCTCGGTTGTTAGACCCTTTCACCTTACGGGAATGTTGACGCTGTGCTTTCGCCAGTTTTTCAGCATTCTGTTTGTAGAACATTGGAGACGTATACGCCTTACCGTCACTGCCAGTCAGGAAGTCTTTGATTCCAAAATCAAACCCTTCAGCTTTACCCGTCTTGGGTTCATATTTGACTTCCGAGCAATCTTCAGTGAGCGTGATATACACGTCTCCGAGTGCGTCTCGTGTCACTTGAACTTGCTTGATTTCGCCTTCTATCTTTCTATGCAAGGCGAAACGATACCAACGTCCGTTGAGACGAATACGATACGTCGGGTGGTTTCGTTTCTGTTTTTGTTTGTCTAATAGTTTTTCTATCTTGACCTGTTCGCCCCGAAACGTCATGCCTTTATGTTTCTTGCATGACTTGAACTTCGGGTGACCTCTCCCAAGTGTTTTCATTTCACCGAAACTCTGTGCCAGACGCTTAAGGATATTCTGCAATGCCCACGAATATGGGATATTCCAATGCTTATACTTCTCAAGTTTCTTGAGTTTCGTTAAGTGCTTAGACATTTTTGAGTATGAAAGACCTTTACCATACATGCGGTAATATCGCATAGCGAGTGCCAGAAAATGGTTCTTCACAACACCACAGATATTGCACTCGTCGTGCACGTGACGCAACGTCTTATCATGGAAAAGTTTATGTTTTGTATTTCGCATGGGTTTTCACAGTATCACAACTTTAACCCCTTCATAGTGGGTGGGCAGACACGCAACCTTGCGATTACGCTATGAATGTCTGCCACTGTGATACTCTCATTATACTACATTTGTACCAAAAATGTCAAATGTATTTTTCGGTGTTTGGTCTTTCCCAACAAGGCGGTGTCTATATCCCCCGAATGAATTCGGGGGTTTTGACACCGAAAGAGATAAGGGCGTTATGTTTATAGAAAACGGTGCACGTCCATTTTTGAGCCCTATAAGGGCGGCATTGATTATCTTTTGTGGAGGGATTTCTAACCTCGCCTCTTTGAATCCTGCAAATCCCTAAATCCTGTCCCCCTGATAAGGGGGATTGAGGGGGTTATCCCAGTTCAGACAATTACGAATCCCCTTCCTCTTCCCCGCTGGCGAGCTTTCTAACCTCGCCTCTTTCCATTCCGAAAATCCCTAAATCCTGTCCCCCTGATAAGGGGGATTGAGGGGGTTACTGACAACTGAGAACTGACAACCGACAACTACTCCCCTTCCGCCTTCTTCCGCCTACGATACTCTTGCATATACAACCGCCGCTTCTCCCGATACTCCGGATTATCCTGTGCAAACTCCCGACGCCGTTGCTTCTCGAGCGCCCGATACTCAGGGTCTTCTGCATACCGTTCCCGACGCGCCGCCTTCCGACTCTCCGCGTATTCCGGGTCCGTGGCATACCTATTTTTATCATACCCCGGATTCTTCGTTCTCCACGCCTTCTGACGCGCTTTCTGTTTCTCCTTATATGCAGGGTCATTTTCCCGCCGCTTTCGAGTATATTCCCGTTCATACGCCCGATCTTTCTCAGTGCGTTTCTTACTGGGTTTCGCGGCACTACGTTTTCGCGTCGTCCGTTTTTGCGAAGACCGGCGTTGATACTCGCGCTCCTTTTCACGACGCGCTGGATCGTTCTGAAAGGCATCTTTGAAAGCATCGAGGGTCGGAGGCTTAGACACGCATTCGGTTTCCAGCCACTGCCGGACAGCATCATCGAGGTGTACCCACGCCCGGCGGTCAGCAAGCCGTTCAAACGTTTTCAACCGTTGTTGATACACCGTGCGCGCCTCGGTTTCGGTATCGAAGACCTCTATCCCGAGGAGTTCGATATCCTGATAGGCGACGGTCTTTGCGGCTTTGATGCGTGCGTAGAAAGTTCGGGGGGTACTGATGCCGAGTTTGCAGGCTGTATCGTCCGTGTAGCGCCACGCGTATACAAAGTGCTGTTCGGGTGCCAAATTCATGGGGATTTGGGTATAGAATAGGGAAAGGCGCGGTGTAAAAGCCGCGCCTTCGTTCATCCAATGGTGGTCAGTAGTCAGTAAAGAAGGTTTCCGAAAACCGAAGGACACCCACTGAAAGCTGACTGCTGACTGCTGATGGCTATTTCAAAATAACCATTTTCCGCATCGACGACATCTCGTCGGTTTCGAGTTGGTAGAAATAGAGTCCACTCGCAACCTGTTCGCCAAGTGCATTCCGACCATCCCAATACGCCGCACGATCCCGACCCACGTAGTAGCCAGCCGACTGTTGACCCAACTGCAACGTCCGGATCACAACACCTTGCGGGTTGTAAATCGTGATGCGCACAGTCGTATCCGTCGCTAACTCATACGGAATCCACGTTTCTGGGTTGAACGGATTCGGATAGTTGGCGAGCAACTGCGTTTTCTCTGGACGTGCCGTCACGAGGAGCTGCTGGAGATAGATGAGCGTCCGCATCGCTGCGGGTGAACGATCATTTGTTGCGATCAACAGATCGATCTGTTCTTGGATGTGATCTATCTGCGCGACGGTCATCTTCATGCCAATGACTGTCGGCGCGCCCGCTGCACCCGGATCACGATTGGCTATGATCTCTACGAGATCAAAGACGTTAACCTTGCCGTCGGAATTGACATCGTACTTGGTATCGGTTGCCCCGGCTGCGATTGCGACTGTGACTGCATCACTGTCGGCATTATCGACCTTGCCGTCGGAATTGACATCATACTTAGATCGAGAGGCAGTCGTCGTCGTCGTCGTCGCCGCAGGTGCCGTGATGCTGTTGCTCAACACCATGTCACTCGGGCTGCCCAAACCGCTAACAACGTTCTTGGCACCCGAACCGTTAAGGTTCGCTTGTTTGATTTTACCACTCGAGGCAGTCCAGTAGAGTTTGCTCCGGGCAGTGTCAACGGCGATCCCCATCGGGACGCTCCGGATCGAAGTGAGTTGCGTCGCACCTGTCCCGTTGAGGTTCGCACTGTTGATCGTGCCAGCACTCGCAGCCGTCTTTTCCGTCCAGTAGACTTTACCGCCACCGATCACGAGACTCCCAGGAGTATCCGTACCTGTGGAGATATTGCGCATCTGTTTTTGACCCTTGAGGTTCACAAACCGGACGCTTCCATTGCCTTGCGTCCAATACGCATTACCACCCGCTAAGGCGATATCCATCGGATTCGGCAGGTCTAACATCACGTTTTCGCTACCTGAACCGTTGAGGTTCGCTCGTTTGATTTTACCACTCGAGGCAGTCCAGTAGAGTTTGCTCCGGGCAGTGTCAACGGCGATCCCCATCGGGACGCTCCGGACCGAAACGAGCTCGGTAACATCGGAACCGTTGAGGTTCGCACTGTTGATCGTTCCAGAACTCTCACCCGTCTTTTCCGTCCAGTAGACTTTACCGCCACCGACCGTGATGTTCAGTGCGTTATCCACACTCGCTGCGAATCTTTGGGGACTCGCGCCCACAAGTGCGTAAATCGCACCACCGTCTACCCATAACATCGGCGGACGACTCGCCGCAGCGACATGCACAACAGGACTTACAGGCGTGCTCGGGGTTGTCCCTGTGCCGGGAGTCGTTGTTGTGGTAGTAGTAGACGCTGCACCCGTCGTGATAGTGAACTCGACGGTAGCAGAAATATCGTCAGTACTTGCCCGAACCGTGATGGTGCCATCATCCGTGGGGGTGAAGTTCGCACGTGCGTAGCCTCTTGCATCCGTTAGGACACCGATTGCACGTCCGTTCCCGCGCGCCGAAAGTTTGCCGCGTCCAGAAATAACACGGAAAATGACCCTGGCATCTGCAACGCCAGCGTTGTTATCATCGAGGACTCGGACGAGGAGCGCTGCATCGAGTGGCTGGTTCACCGTGCCACTTCGTGTAGCTTGACCGCCAACGATGATGCTACTTGGCACTGCGGGTGTTGTCGGTGTTGTCGGTGTTGTCGGTGTTGTCGGTGTTGTCGGTGTTGTTGTCTGTCCGACCGCGGGTATTATAATCGAATCTGAAGTATATCCCGTGGCATTGGCAATCAGCGTGTGGGCTCCTGTCGTGGTCGGTAACGTAGCGATCACTGTGCCCCTGCCATTAAGGGTCGAGATAGTCGGAGGGTTCGTAGCACCGGTCAGTGGCACACTCAGCGCGCCGCTGTGGAGCGTGCCGCCTGAATCTCGGACGGTAACTTGAATCTGTTGCTGTGTCCCCACCCGTGCCCCGACTGCCGTAATCGTGACAGTGCCGGGTTGCGTTGGAACTGCTGTTACGGTTCTTACGGTAACGGAAACGCTTCTATTCGCATAACCAGTCGCACTGAGGACGAGGCTGTAGAACCCTGCACTACTCGGAAGTCTAACGTTCCGAGCGATACCAATGCCAGAGACGATGCCACCTGCCAATGTGAAAGCAGAACTGCCATCGACCTGCACAGCCGCAGTACCCGCGGCGACACTAAGCGTTACCAGGGCACCCGGCTCACCACTGAGACTTGATGGTGAAATCGTGATGGTATTGGTTGGCGTGCCTGTCCCAGCGCCTGTACCTGTTCCAGTGCCTGTGCCACCACTACCGTTGATGTTAAAAGTCACCGTATCACCGGTAGCGGAAAGCCTCGCAGTAATAGCCCGCGGTCCTGTCGTAGGGCCTACATCGTATCTAACCGACGCCCTGCCTGTGCCATCGGTTTTGATGAAAATTTGGCTACGGGTATTAGTCTGAGTGGTATCAGTGTACCCAGGATCTCCAGCACTAGGAACTATTAACCTCCCAATACCTGCTGAAGCAAACACAACCGCTGTATCCTGAAGCGGATAATTGTTCTCATCTCGCACCCGAACGATCAAAGGCAGCTCAAGATCGGCGTTAGCAGCCGCACGCTGATCATTGCCGCTGACATATTCTAAGCGGAATGCCGACTCTGCGCCTACAGCCGTTGCCGTAAAGGTTGCCGTCGCCGTTCCCAACGTAGCAGTGACAGTGTGTGCTGCAATGTCGGCAGTCACTGCTGGGTCTGGGGTTGCGTCTGTGTTTGGAGTTCCGAGTCGGAGGTAAACTTTTGCTTCACCACTGCTATCCGTTTCCACCCCTATACTGCTGCCAGCATAAAATACTGTCTCTATAGGATCGCCAGTAGAGTCAAATGCTGTTGTGCCAGGGATAAAGACAAGTTGTCGGGGAGTAGCAGGAAGATCATCAGAATTCACCGTTACCATAAACGTGACCCGCTGATTAGAAAGGGACCTACTTCCATCTTTGACTCGAACAACAAGGGGATTAATAAGCTGCGTTCCCTCAATGCCAGTCTGTCCATTACCTGACACCCGTTCTAATGTAGGCGTATTGTAAAAATAGGTAACAGCATGCGCGGCATTCCGATGACTATTGAAAGCAATCTGCGCCGTAACGACAGCCGCGGTGCGCCCGCTTAAGTCAACATACGCCGTGGCTACACCTTTTGTTCCAGAGCCGGTAGTGACCGCGGAGAGTGAAGTCGCACCCGTCAACGTATCCGCTGCATTCAACTTAGGTAAATAGAGGCGTCCACCGGTGACCGTAAAATCAATCCGAACGTCCTCGTCATCAGTCTGAATCACAATTGGGTTATTGAGGTAGTCAGGATCCGCTCGCAGGGCGCGGGGAGAAGTGACAGCTGTGCTACTTGTGTCAATCGTAGAAGCATCAACTTCGCTTCTCAATTGGACCGCGTTCGCCTGAAAAGTAAGAGATGCCGCCTGGGCCGAAGTTGCAGTAGTGTGCTCTACCTCAAGTGTATACGCTCCTTGACTGGTAACAGAGCAATACACAGAAATCCTAGCCGACGAGCCCACTTGGCGTTGAGAGGCAGTTGCGCTATCACGTACCAGTACAACGGTCGTTGGAGTCGAAGGTTCCGTATCTGCATTTCCAATTCTTACGGTCTCGATTTCCGCTAACGAATTTGTAACCCGTGTGTACGTAACCGTAACCTGATCACCGGCTGCCATTCCGCTTATATTAAATACAAAAGGGTCTAGCGTAACCTTAGAAGCAACGGTGTCAGCGGTGCTTACGATTTGGCGATCCCGGCCACTTTTCGTCAATCTCAACGCGTCTGCGGTGCCCTGCACGCTGAACGCCAGTACAAGCACCATCAGCAGACCGAGGACAATTTTTCGCGTGGTTAAGTTGTTCATGAAAAAATATACCTCATTATTAGTACAGCGATGTTGTCGTGGGGGCTGCCCATGTGTCGCTGCATTTATGTTAAAAAAGATGTGTTTACCTTGACCTTGTTTATAACCGCCTGCTAGGGTGGGAAGGGGGCAGTTCCTGTGTTGTGTCTGGGAGATAGTGTTCACACAGGACCTAGCAGTGCCCCCCAACAAGGTATTTTAATAGAATACAACAATTCCCACAAAAAGTCAATTTATTTCTTATTAACGCAAAATCTCGGCAATGGGTACAAAAAGGAGTACACACACCCCGCGTGTCCGCCATAACTTCCCCCTGACAAGGGGGTTACTGATAACTTAAAACTGATAACTTAAAACTGAAAACTAATTCCCCAAGATTCTCGCCTTTTCATCTTCATACGCCTCAACAACGGGTGCGAGCAGATCTTGACAGAATTCTGCGGCAAGGATACCGTCGATTTCTGCCTTCACCATCCCACCCTTCTGATACGCCTCCATCGCCGACGCATGTTCAAGCAGCCGTTCACGGACAAAATAAGACTGGATTCTCTCCGCGGCACGTTCAACGAGTGCCGGCTCAGCATGGACGGCTTGCCGAAGGATGTTATCGCGTTTGACGCGAAACTCTGCCCTCAGGTCCTCAAGCTCCTTTTCTCTCACCTTCTCTGCGCGTACCTGACGCTCTTTTTGCACCTGCGTGTCCTGATAGTTCTCTCGAATGGCTTCGATGATAAAACCGCCACGATTTTTCACTTCTGCCGCATGCTGCGATATCTCAATCTTCTCGGCGACATACACCGCAAAATCAGAGTAAGTGCCGGGCGGTGACAGTTTTTCGGGATTCACGAAATCCCACGCTTGGTCGGCGATTTTCAGTGCCATGTTCCGATCAATCTCTGCCTGGACGAGTTCAACAGCAACCGGTGAGAGGTTTTCTATATCCGGGAACAGCGACTCCTGAATCGGAATCTGCTCGACCAACTTGGCTTTGGTGATTCGGAACTTCAGCTCAGCGATCCGCCGTCCGATGCGTTTCTGCTCAACCTCAACGTGGTAGTTCGTCAAGTCGTTAATCTCTTTGAGAGCAGGTTTGATGACAGCTCGGTTGAATATACTGAACGCTGGATACTCATCACTTTCGATTCCCAGAAGTTCTCTAAACGTTTCAAGTGGGATGAACGGCGTTTCGCCTTGATCGCGATCGGTATCGAAGTAATCGAAACAGACTTCCCATAAAACCAACGCATATTGGCTCTTGAACCGATTTTGCAGACGGAGGTTCAACTTGGCATAAATACGAGGGTTATGCAGTTTCAAGCGCAGGTGTGGTGCAAACCCGTAAGTGCAAACACCGTTTTTTATATCTGCGGATGCGAGTAAGACCGCAATGCCCCATTCTTCTTCTTTATCCTTGTCGAGCACATTCCATTTCACCTTACAATCCACAAGTGCCTCTAATATTTCTTTCAAGTAGTCCTCGTTCTTACTGTTAAAACCGAGTTTCGCCGCTAACTCGGTAACGCTGACGCGATAGATGTCTGTATTGGGTAAATCATCATAAGCATTTGCGAGTAGCACATTCCATGCCCGCCGTTGCAAAAGCGTCATCTTGCTCTGAACCTGAATCGCTGGACTCGCCTTGATGAATTCGTCTCTTCTCGTTAAGTTCATGAGATATCCTTCTATGCTTGGAATATATGTTATACCATTAATGAAAAAACCAATTGTAGCATAGGAGACCGTTAGCCTGTGCCTCCTTGTAGCATAGGAGACCGTTAGCCTGTGCAGTTCTGTTCCTGTTTGATAAGAGCCGTAAATGCAATATAGTCTCTTAGAAATGGTATTACATAGCATAACGTGAATTCTATAAAAGACTTTAGAAGCCATAGGGCATCAATGCCGAAATGGAACTTATGTTAGTATACAATTAATATGAACTTTTGTCAATATAAATCTTCATGTTTAACCCCATAAACGTTCATGTTTAACCCCATAAACTCTCATTTTAAAGCCGACAATCTGTATTTTCCGTCCCGCTATCAGACGCATCCACAAGCACCACCATAGGTTTC